>CAYXPO010000068.1:0-12995 GCA_964466925.1 uncultured Nitrospirales bacterium | reverse complement strand
CCATTATCCCGCAAAATACACCACGTTGCCGTCGCAAATGGTGCATTTTACCTTGCCGCGCAGGGTATGGCCGATGAAGGGCGAGTTTTTGCTGCGGGACGCAAACTCCTCGGCGCGCACCACCCATTCCGCTTTCGGATCAAACAGGGTGATGTCCGCCGGAGCGCCTTCCGCCAGGACGCCCGCATTCAGACCGCAAACGTGTGACGGAGCGGCGGTCATCAGCGCAATGGCGCGCTCGAGCGTAATGTGGCCGGGCTCCACGAGGCCGGTGATGGCCAAGGCCAGCGAAGTTTCCAGCCCGATGACCCCAAACGGGGCCAGCGCGAATTCCACGGCTTTTTCCGTGGGCGTGTGCGGCGCGTGGTCCGTGGCGATGCAGTCAATCGTGCCGTCTTTTATGCCTTCCAGGATGGCTTTTACGTCTTCCGGCTCGCGCAGGGGCGGATTCATTTTGGCGTTGCAGTTGAAGGTCTTGACGGCATCGTCCGTCAGCATCCAATAGTGCGGGGCGGTTTCACAGGTAACACGGAGGCCCCGGGCTTTCGCGCGGCGGACCAACTGCACGCCCTCCGCGCTGGTTACATGCTGGACATGGATGTGCGCGCCGGTGAGTTCCGCCAGCCGGATGTTGCGGTCAATCCGAATTTCTTCCGCGGCCTTGGGGATGCCGGGGATGCCCAGAATGGTCGAATTGAACCCCTCATTCATCGCGCCGCCTTCGGCCAGCGTTTCATCCTCGTTATGCGTCATGCAGACCAACCCGGCCATGTCCGCGTATTGCAGCACGCGCCGCATCACGGCGCTCGAAGCGACATCCCGCCCGTCGTCCGTGATTGCCACCGCCCCCACCTCCTTCAGTTCCGCCATTTCGGTGATTTCCTCGCCTTTCATGCCCTTGGTCGCGCAGGCCGCGGGCCGGATTTTGATGCAGGCCGTCTCGCGCGCGCGCCGGACAATAAACTCGACCATGCCCGCGTTGTCAATCACGGGATTCGTGTTCGCCATGGTCACCACGGTGGTGACGCCGCCCTTCGCCGCCGCGCGGCTCCCGGAGGCAATGGTTTCTTTCGACTCATAGCCCGGTTCGCGGAAATGCACATGGATGTCCACCAACCCGGGACACACCACGCACCCCGCGGCGTCAAGGGTCTCATCCCCGCGCAGGTTTTTCCCCATCGCCGCCACCACCCCGTGGTCCACCAGGATGTCCATGGGCTCCGAAAGCCCCAATGTGGGCTCCATCAAATGTCCGTTTACGATAGCGAGGCTCATTTATGCCACTCCCTGGGGCCGTTGGCCGCCGAAATTCACCAGCAGATGCATCACCGCCATGCGCACCGCCACGCCGTTGCTCACCTGCTCCAAGATCACGCTGCGGGGGCCGTCCGCCACTTCCGAAGCCAATTCGAGGTCGCGGTTGATCGGGCCGGGATGCATAATCAGGGCGTGCGCCGGCGCATGCCGGAGCGAGTCATTGTCTATCCGGAACAGCCGGATGTATTCCCGAATGCTGGGGAACAATCCTTTTTGCTGCCGTTCCAACTGGATGCGCAGGGCGTAAATCACGTCCGCGTCGCTGATGGCGTCCTTCAGATTCGTGGTCACCCGCACGCCCATCCGCTCGATGTGCATGGGGATCAGCGTGGACGGCCCGCAAAGCGTCACCTGCGCGCCCAGCTTGTTCAAGGCCCAAATATCGCTCCGGGCCACCCGGCTGTGCTCGATATCGCCGATAATGGCCACCTTGATGCCGTCCAGGCCCGCGTTGGGATCCTTGCGCTGCGCGCGAACATGTTCCCGCATCGTAAAGGTGTCCAGCAGCGCCTGCGTCGGGTGCTCGTGGCGGCCGTCGCCCGCGTTGATGATGTGCGAGGCGTGGTGCGCCGCGAGAATATGCGGCGCGCCCGCGCAACTGTGCCGGATGACGATCACGTCGCTGTGCATGGCCTCGATGTTCGCCAGCGTGTCGTGCAGGGTTTCGCCCTTGACCGAACTCGACGCCGCCACGGTGATGCCCAGCGTGTCCGCGCTCAGCCGTTTCGCGGCCAGCTCGAACGAGGTCCGGGTGCGCGTGCTGGGTTCGTGAAACCAGTTCACCACCAGGCGCCCCTGCAGCAGCGGCACTTTCTTGATGCCGCTCTCGCGCTTGGACACGGCGACAAACTGCGGCGCGGTGTCCAGCACCAGTTCAATCTCCTCCCGGGAAAGTTCCTCGATCCCAATGAGGTCTTTCCGCGTCCAGACGGTGGGATTCAGGTCCGCCATGGCCCCTATGCTCCTTCTTCCGCCGCGTAGCGCTCCAACAGCACTACATCTTCCCCGTCCAATTCCGTCAACCGGGCCGACACCCATTCGTTCGGCTCCGTGCCGATGGACCATCCGAAATATTCCGGCTGGATGGGCAGTTCCCGCCCGCCCCGGTCCACCAGGCATGCCAGTTGTATGCGCTTGGGCCGTCCATAATCCATGACCTCGTCCATCGCCGCGCGGATGGTCCGCCCCGCCGCCAGCACGTCATCCACCAGCAGCACCGTGCGCCCGTCCACGCTGAAATCGAAATGCGTGTTGCCGTGCGGCTTGGGCATGCCCATCCCGCGGCGGTAATCATCGCGGTAGAGCGTGGTGGCCAGCGATCCCACCTGCGGCGTGATGCCCGTCATCTGGCCGATATGGTACGCCAGCCGGTCCCCGAGGGGCCGTCCCCGGCGCAATATGCCCAGAATCACCAACGCCGCCACCTCCGGGTTGTCCTCGATGATTTCCTGCGCCATCCGGCGAAGATGCTGATTCATCACCTCCGCGTCCATAATCACCAGCGTTTGATACGGTGTTTTTCCCGTGCGGTCCATAGGCTTCCTTACATAAAAAAATACCCTCTCACCATCGTGAGAAGGTTCTGTGCCGCTCGTAAGCGCATGTGGTTATTCCTTTGTAAACCGATTGTAGCAAGCAATTCTGTAAGAATCAACCTCCCAGCCTACCGGACAGCATCGAAGACCTTTCCTTCCTGTTTGACTTCGTAGAACAGCGTACCCGGCGTGTCCGCCCATTCCTCGAACGCCGCGCCACTGGTCACCACGATATCCACCGGTATGCGCAACGGACGCAGCACGTCCCTCAGCCGCACCATCTCTGCCCTGCGCGACGTCAGTGACGGCTCGATCACGAGAAAGTCCGCATCGCTGTCGGGGCCGGAATCGCCTCGGGCGTGGGAACCAAACAAAATGATGGTGGCCCCCGGCGCGGCTTCCTGAAGACGGCGCACTGCTTCGGCAATGGTGTCTTCGTCTATTTTTCCGATCATCGTGCATATCCTTATTTAAGTTCAGCCCAAACTCCTTCCTGTTTGAGCGCCGAACCGCACGGATGTGGCTTCTTACTGATTATACTCCTATTCACGGGGTCAAGTCCTCAAAAGGTTACGGGTATCGGGGTGGAAAGGACAGGCTCTGGACAGAGCAAGGTTGCAGAGTGTATGGTGATAGGAGGCCTGTGGAGCCTGTCATAAACAAAAACACTATGGATACCATCCACGGAGACACCTGATCCGGTGTCTCAGGGGTGAGTGTACCATCAATGCGGAGATTTAACAGATGAAGACCACATTTTCACGCCGTTCGTTCTTCAAAACCACCGCGCTTGGCGCCGGTTTGGCCGCTCTGGCGGGAAAGGCCGTTGCCGCGGACGAAAAACCCATCCAGGGATTTGAGGACACCAAAACCACCGCGGATACGTCCAAGCCCTGGACACCGGTGTCGGACCGCAAAATCAAAATGGGGATTGTGGGGTATGGCGTGTGCAAGTTCGGCGCGGCCTTCGGCCTGCAAAATCATCCGAACGTGGAAGTGGTGGCGGTAAGCGACTTGTTCCCCGACCGGTGCGCGGAACTGGCTAAGGTCTGCAAGTGCGAGAAGACCTATCCCTCGCTGGAAGAACTGGTCAAGGACTCCGCCATCGAGGCGGTGTTCGTGGCCACGGACGCGCCGAGCCACGCCCGCCATTGCATGGATGTGATGAAGCACGGAAAACATGTGGCCAGCGCGGTGCCCGCGGCCTTCGGCTCCCTCGAAGAAGCGGATCAACTGTATGAAACCGTCAAAAGCACCGGGCTGAATTACATGATGTTCGAGACCACCTGCTTCCATGATGATTGCTATGCCATGCGGCAGATTTACAATGGCGATGGATTCGGCAAAATGATCTATACGGAAGGCGAATACTACCACTATTTCGGCGAACCGCTGGCCGGGTACAAGGAATGGCGCACCGGCCTGCCCCCGCAGTGGTACCCGACGCATTCCAACGGCTACTACACCTGCGTCACCGGCGGCAGCTTCACGGAAGTCACCTGCTTCGGCATGCCCAGCATCATTCCCCACTTGCAGGCGGAAAACAATGTCTATAAAAACCCGTTCGGCTCCGAAATCGCCCTGTTCCGCACCAGCGAAGGCGGCATGGCCCGCATGGCGGTCAGTTGGGACACGCCGGGGAATGGCGGCGAGATGGGCCGCGTGCGCGGGCAAAAAGGCAGCATGGTGAAGATGTCCTTTGACGGCATCAGTGACATCTCGAAAATCAATCTGACCAAGCCCGCCCTGCCGCCTGGAGTGGACGCGGGGGGGCACGGCGGTTCGCATGGTTATCTGGGCGATGAGTTTGTGACCTCGATTTTGCAGAACCGCAAGCCGCTGGTGAACATCGCCTGGGCCTTGAATATGACGGTCGCGGGGATTGTCGCGCATCAGTCCGCGCTCAAGGACGGCGAGCGGATGAAAATTCCGCAGTATGCGTTTTAGCGCTGCTTTGTTCTCAGCACATAGAAGAAATCGCGGGCGTCGTTGGTTTCGAGGAAGCGCAGCGCGCCGCCGGGGCCATTGGCGCTTTCCATGCCCTTGTGCAGGTATTCCGCCCCGGTGACTTTGCCCGAAGTATCGCGTTGGTACAGCGCGGCATAACAGAGCGTCAGGGAATTCATGTCGAGTTGCAGGGCATACCGGCAGCCGTACGCCTGAAACACGCGCGCCATGCCATTGGGGGTGGCCCCGGTGAAATAGGCGTAGAAAATGAACCGCTTGGCCCCCTGCTCCTGCAAGGCCAGCGCGGAACGCACGGTCAGGAAATCACCTTCTTTGCTCCCGGACCATGATCCGGCGCCCCACTGGTTCACATACGCGCCGGGAACGCTCACCCCGTTCTCATCCATTTTTTCTATCAGCGGGACCCCGTTCTGCCGCGCGCAAAACGTGCGCGGGAACAACAGGGAACCATCCTCCGGCCAGGTGAGCATAAACAGGGCGCCGCTGAGATCAATCCACACGGTGGCCAGTTGCGGCTGCAACCGGCTGAACACCACGCCCTGTTCAATGAATCCGTAATGGCTGGCATGGTTGATTTCCGCGAGCGGGCCGAATTTGAACGAGGCGTGTTCGCGCTTGAACCCGCCGGTGAACGTGGCGGCGGTCCGGGAAACCTCATACGGCGGCACGGACCCGATGCGCACGAGCGGCGCGGCGGTGTCAAACCCGTCCGGCCCCTTCAAGGGCGGGGTGGGCATCGCGGCCCGCTCCGACCATTTCACGTGGGGATGCTCCGCGCCCAGGGCATAGCCAAAAGAAAAGCAGTCCGCGTCGAACGCCATGAGATAGGCAAGCGTATCCGCCTCCTGTTTTTTCCCGTCGTACGCGCCAATCCTGTCCACACGGTCACGGTAGGTTTTCATTAAAGCCGCGTCAATCGCCGACGCTTTCACCACGCTGATGAACACCCCGGGATGATGCACCGCCTTGTACCAGCGGCCATAGGCCATTTTTCCTTCCGCCGCATCCACCGCGATGCCCAGCCCTTCCGGAACGCATGAGGCATTCGCGTATTGGGCGTCCAAGCGGGCGTTGCCCGGGGTTCCTTGTTCCCGGAGCACCGCCTGAGGCGCGGCCGCGGTATCCACCGGCACTTCCGGGGCGGGGATGAGATAGGGTTTGGCAGTTTCCACAAACCAGGCCCCAAGACGGGTGGTCCGCAACAAATCCGTCACCTTCTCCACCTTGGTGGCGGAACCGGCCTTCTGGGTCCGGATCAACGCCAATCCATCGCATATCACGGTGTAGGTCCCGTCGAATACATGGTCCGGCGCAAACGCCCCGGCCCATTCCGGCGCGGCCGCCAGATGGTCCTCCTCCTTGGCGGAATCCTGTTCGTTTACCGCCGGTTTTCCCCACACCGGGAAATACAGGGGCGGTTTTTCCGGCAGATGGGCGGCCAATCCATCGCGAAAGAGGAAGAGCGAAGGACGCAGCCCGCCCCCCTCCGGCAAAGCCGGCACTTCCAGATGCCGGATGCATTGCTGCTTGTTAAAATTCAATTCCAGCACATACCAGGCGCCCACCGCGGGATTCAGATTGGTGAGAGTCGCCGAATCCCCGCGTTCATTGGAAAGCCGTTGAATCACCCGGCTGTCCTGGAGTTCAAGAATGGACTTGACCTGGGCCGGCGCGGCGGCGAGCGCCGGACACACCACCAGAAGGACCCAAAAACAGGCCGCCTTCCCCAATGCGCGCATACCGCGCCGCCCCATGCCGCGGCATGGTCCTTGGGAACGGGATATCGGTGAAAAGGCGCGTTCCCGCGCCGGAGACACTGCTTCTGCACTTGCATTCATAGGTTGAAAATCACTGGCGTACGCGCACACTGTACCGGTTTTCATGCACGATTTCCACTTTGCCGCACGCGGGGGGCTGATTGCGGAACAACTCTTTGGACCGGGGCCGTTTGCGAACGTCTTTTCGAAATGCATCGCCAACACAAAGCGGCCGCAAGCCGCCACCGTCCAAAGCCCATGGAAACTGGCTGAAAAACGGCGCTTGCCGCAAGGAACATCACGGACGCCCAGGCATCACGGACGAATGGGGCCGGCGAAACCAATCGCGGGATGCATTTCGTTGAAAGTAACGATGGGCGTTGACAGGCAGCAACACGAACCCGTCACCGTCAACCGCCAATTGCCGATGCCCTTATATCCCGGCGGTTCCGGCGGTCCTCATGCTCCTCTTCTAATCGCCATGGTTCGGCCCTTTTCCGGAAGGGCTGACGGCTGAATTCGAACTGAAATGCTCCCGTTTCTCCGCCACCTGTTTGAATTCCTCCGCGGTGGGCAGCGGGTCATGCCCCTCCTCCAACACGGGCCACTCCTTGGCGTAGCGCGCGTTGAGGCCGATGAAGTCCGCCCATTTTTCCGGCACCTCGTCCCCCGGATAAATGGCGGATACCGGGCATTCGTCCACGCAAACCCCGCAGTCAATGCACTCGTCCGGATCAATCGCCACCATTGTCTCCCCTTCATGAAAACACGCCACCGGACACACGTCCACGCAGTCCGTGTATTTGCACTTGATGCAGGGCTCGCATACCACAAAAGCCATGGCGCCTTCCTCCTTATCCGCCTACAGCATAGCGCGAACCCGCACGGCGTTCAATTCATGAGGAGACTCATCGGGGCCCTGTTGCCTCAAGTAAAAAAGTACTCCAAATGTGTATCGTTGCCTCACGTAAAAAAGTACTCGAAAGGATCCCAGGACTGAGGGTCTATTTGCCCCTGTCGGCGGGTCCTTGTGTCCCGGCACCCCCTCCCCCGCGGGGGAGGGGGTGACTGTGCTAGTACTGTAATTGCTCATCCCGTTTTTTCCTTGGCCCTCCCGGCGCGCCACGGATGCTTTGCCGAGGGGGTAGGGGCAAGCGATGTGCCCGCCCCGGGACGCACCGTCATCTTCAGCAATTGTTTTTGAAGCCGCTCGATCTCCCGTTTAAGCCCGGCGGGATTAAGCGCGGCGTAGCGCCGCTTCAGGCGGTTTTTCCCGGCCATTGAAACCTTAGGCGAAGCCAGCACCCGCCGGTAGGGCGTTTGGGGCGTATCGTAGCGCTTGGTCACTTTGGCGCCGTCGCGGACCTTCTCCAGCAGCTTCATGGAGGGCATGAAAAAGTTCACGTAGTCCCTGACCACGTCGTACAATTCGTTGAGCGCCGCGCAGGCCGCTTCGCCTTCAAAGCGGCCATAGCCCGAGAACCGGCGCACGATGGACCAGTTTTTCTGTTCCACGTAGCAATTGTCGTTCTTCTTGCAGGCCCGCCCCCGGGTAAAGGTGATTTTTTCTTCTTCGCAGTAGTTTTTCAGGTGGTGGTTGATGAATTCGCCGCCGTTGTCCGAGTCAAGTCCCAGCAGGGCAAAAGGCAGGCGCCGGCGAATCTCTTGGATGGCGTCGAAGACGAAGCATTGGGCCTTGGTGGGCACGGCGTATTGTTCGGACCAGCCGGTGCAAACATCCGTGGCATCCAGAATCTGGCAATACTCGCCATGACCCGATCCCCCATCCTGGGCCACCAGGTCTATTTCCAAAAAGCCCGGTGCCGCATCCTCCCAACCCGAAAAAGTGCGTACGGGGATTTGATGTTTCAGCAGCGTTCCCGGTTTCGTGCGGCTGCGGCCCTTTAACTGCGCCTTCTTACGCTCCGGCACTAAAAGCCGGTCTATGGTGGCCGGGCTGATTTGAAGCAGTTTTTCGCGAACGCAACGGTTTACCCGCAATTCCCCGTGCCTGATAAGGCAAGGAACCAGTTCGGGCATGACGGCCGCCAGACGCTTGCCGCAGATAAAATCCATGATTTTCCAAATTTTTTTGAGAGGCTTGAGTACCTCGGGCCCATAGGTAGGTTCACGAGGCGGCCTTTGGGCTTTGACCTGAATACTGCCCTCCAGCACCCTGCCGGGCGCCACTTCCACCCGCTTGCCATGATGACGTAATAACCGCGCCGCATAGAGCCGGTTATAACCGGTAGATTCAACAAACTGATCCAGAATCACGCCTTTACCCTTTTTCGTTGCCCTCCGGTACTGCTCCGAAATCATCTTGGTGATGGCCTGTCGTTCCTTCATCGTGGACTTCATCCTCTGCCCTCCTTCGGCATTGCCTGGAGGGATATTGTGCCGACAGAACCAAATTACTTTCGGATACTTTTTTCTCGTGAGGCAACGAATCCGTTTCGAGTACATTTATTGTGAGGCAACTCGGGGGCGGGAAATGGAAAGCGTCTTGTGGTACACTCAATCCCCGCGAGGGAGACGCCATGAAGCCGCAACCGCAAAGCAGAAATTGGGCCGCCGATGGGGCGGTGGCGGCGGCGGTGTTTTTGTTCGGCGCGTTCGCGGGGGGGCTGTACAACGCCACATGGGGCGGCGTGCCGCAATTCTGGCAAAACACCACGTTTATGCAGGCAATCATGCACGTGTGCGGACAGGGGTTTGAGAATCCGATGGTCTCGGACATCCCCGGCCTGGAACCCTTTCTCGACTACAAAACGGATTGTTTTGATTGCGCGGCGATTCCGCCCAATGTGCGGATGCTGCCGCACGACACCTCGGGCATGACCTTCGATGAAATCGACGCCTACCACCCGCAGGCGCAATTTCCCGGTTTTCTCGCCTGGCAACGCTATCATCTGTATTTGATATGGGCGGTGTGGGGGTGCTGGCGGCTTTTCGGGGTCTGCTGGTCCGCGCTGACGCCCTTGTGCGCACTGCTTTACGGCACGACCGTGGCCTCGGTGTATGGCCTGTTCCGGCTGGGGATGCGGCGCGGGCTGGCGGCCGCGGGCGCGGTGCTGATCGCGGTATCGCCGTTGCACCTGCAGATGGTCCCGCATATTCGTGATTACGCCAAAGCGCCGTTTCTGCTGCTGGTCTTGTTGATGATGGGGTATCTCGTCAAGCATTCGCCCCGCTGGTGGAAGGTGCTGGGGATGTCCATTGTGTGCGGCGCAGTGCTGGGTCTTGGCATGGGCTTCCGAACGGATCTCGGCATCGCCTTCCCGGCCTTTTTCGTCATCCTGCTGTTGGTGCGGGCCCGCTGGCTCACCCGCTTCTTCGCGGCGGCCTTTTTCACGGCGGCGTTCGTGGGCGCCGGGTATCCCATCCTGCTGGAGGTGTTCAAGGAAGCGGGACACTTCTGCCATGTGGCCCTGCTGGGTTTTCTCACCTACTGCGACGACCGCTTGGGCGTGGGGTCGGCGCTGTACAGCCTTGGCGGGCCCCACAGCGATTTCTACACCGCGAACGTGGTGCAGAGCTACATGCAGCGCATCCACGGCTCCATGCCGCCCACGCACGTCATGATGCCGGACTACCACGAGGCCACACAGCGCTATTTCACGGAATACATCAAAACGTTTCCCGGGGATTTGGTGGTGCGCGCCTATGCTTCCGTGGTGCGGGTGCTGGATGAAATGCATCCCGATCCCAGCCGTCCATATCCGATGGGGATCACCAATCAGTTCCTGTGCCGGCTGTATGAATGGCGGTCCATGCTTCTCGATCATATCCCCGGCGGCGGACGCTACTTCGCGCTGGCGGCATTGCTCCTGATCGCGTGCGCGGACCTGCGCTGGGCCTTCGCGGCGCTGTTTCTCCTGCTCTACTTCGCGGGGTACCCCGCCATCCAATTCAACCTCCGGCACGCGTTTCAATTCGAATTCATCAGTCTGTGGACGCTGGGGTTCCTGTTGCAGCAACTCTGGCGCGTTATCACCGCCGCCTCCCCGCATCAGACCCAAAATGATCTCTCGCGCATTTCCATCCCGAAGGCGTTGGCACGCGCCGGGGCGTTTGCCCTGCTCGCCACGCTCGGGCTTTCAGGACTGCTCGCCGCCGCCTGCACCTGGCAGCACTTCACGGCGGGCCACCTCATTTCCGGCGTCGAGACCCGGACCGCACAGCCATTGGCCGTCGAAACACAACCGGAAAACGCCGATGCCATGCTGCTGCGTTTGCCCGGCCTTCCCGCCCCGGATGCCTCCAAGCCCGTTCAGTACGCGTATCTCCTGGTGGAGTTGAGAGGCGCATTCGTAAACGTGCCGGTGACCTTCGTGTACGAGGCGGAAGACCGGGAACACTTCGATTACACCCGCACGGTGAACGTGCGCCTGGGCCGGCATGGCGGCCCCACCCGCCTCTATTTCCCGCTGTATTACAGCCCGCAATCACGCTTTCTCGGCATCCGCGTGCCGCAGCGCGATTTGGACCGCATCGCCGGCGTCTTTCGCCTTACGAACGCCGATCCCATTCCTTTGTGGCTCACGCTTACCCTGCCCTCCGATTGGTCTGAACAGCCCCGCCACCAATGGTTCACCCGGTAGCGTTGCGTTGCCGATCTTGACGGCCCGGCAGGTCAGACGTCCGATTATTCCCGGAAGACGCTCGGAAATAACAACGGGGTTTCACCCCGGAGAAATGCACCTCATTGGGAATGTTCCATATCCGCATGCTACACTCTGCCTCCCTGGTGTTGGCTCTGTCGCGTGCTGCCAAAACCACCGGGGCAGTGGTGCGGTCCAAAGCATTGTTCAGGCCGGGCCACGGCCCTTTCGTATGCCTTCAACCGCCATGAACGGGAGAATGAATTATGCTGGAAGACACGTTGGGTGAAATCCCCTGCGCGCACATCCCGTGTGCGTTTTTCATGGGGGATTTCAATGCGGGAAAATCCGCGATGATAAACGCGCTGGTGCGGCGGGAAGTGCTGCCGGCGGGCCGCGAGGAAAGTCATGCGCTGCCGACCTTGCTGGCGCGCGGGAACAGCGCCGGGGCCGAGTATGCGGCGCTGGCGTCAAACAACGAAATCCTATCCCTCACGCACGAGGAATTTCTGGAGATTCGGCAGGTGGAAGGCAATCCCGGGGGACACCGCGCGCTGGCCGCGCGGATGCCAGGCTTCCCTTTTCAAAGCCTGACCCTGGCGGATACGGCGGGCATGTCGAGCGACGCGCTGGAAACGGCGCGGGTGTCCGGCCTGAATGACGCGTGGCTCGGGTTCCTGGTGGTGGTGACGGACATCGAGTACTGGTCGGCCAGGCATACGATGGAATTCATCGCGGCGCATCAGGATGTATTCGGCGCCGCGATGGTGGTGGTGGCGAACAAGGCGGATTTATTGAACGCCGGGGAAATCCGGCGGGTGGCGGACCGCGCGGCGAAACGGCTGGAAGATTTCGGCATCCGGCCCGCCCCCCGGTTCCTGCCGGTATCGGCACGGCTCGAAACGGCGCGCGGCGCGGAACATCACGAATACCGCGCGCGGATCAAGCGCGAAGTGCGCGATCTCTGCGACGCGGGCTTCGACGCCCTGCGCGTGGCCCTTTACGAATTTGAAGCGGCCCAGGGTCCGGGGGCGTTATGCCCGCCGTTCGGCGATCTTTTCACCGCGCCCCTGACGGCCTCGTTCATCCGCGCACAGCAAGGAGTTCAACCATGAAATTTGAAGAACATGAAACCCGCCGGCAATGGACGCTCTCGGCACTGGAAACCTTGAATCAATTCGTTAAATCCGACGCCGACTTTCACGGCAACCGCCCGTATGAACAAAAAGCCATCGGATTCCAGCATCAAATCCTTCTGGACGGCAAATACCGCGTGGTTTTCCTCGGCGTTTTCAACGTTGGAAAATCCTCCGCCATCAACGCATTCCTCGGCGGGGCGTATCTGCCGATGGACGTGGAGGAGTGCACCTCGAAACTGACGTTCATCCAGCGCGGCGGCGCCCTGCAACTGGTCATCACGCTGACCCAGACCGCGGCGCCCGATGAAATTGCCGCGCTGCAAAACCTCTTCGGGGCAATTCCCGCCACGGTGAGTGTTGAGGGCGGCGGGCGCGCCTTGCGCGTGACGTATGGCACGGATGTGCCGGATGCGATGCGCAAGAGCCTGGAACCGCTGGTGACGGTATTGGCGGATGAAGACTTTCCGCACCTCGCCCCCCTGCGGGAAAAGATCGAGGAAATCAGCCTGTGTCTGCCCTCCGCGGTGTTGGAAGAGGACATAGTGTTCGTGGACACGCCGGGGGTCCACAGCGTTTCGGAAACACGGCAGGAAATCACCTACAACATCCTGGAACACAGCCATCTGGTGATCATGTTCGTGGACAGCGGGATCGCCGGCAACATCCACGATCTCA
>CAYXPO010000067.1:0-12996 GCA_964466925.1 uncultured Nitrospirales bacterium | reverse complement strand
TCCTCCGCCAGGTAGGTTCGGGAGAGGTATGCACGGTCCGCCCGCAGCATGCCCGTGCGCACCGTAACCACGCCGTGCTCCTCCCCAATGGCGTCGGAGGCATTGGTGATGAGATTCATGACGACCTGATGCAGTTGCGCGGCATCGCCCTGGATCGGCGGAAGGTCCGGGGGGCATTCAAAGCGCAACACCACTTTTTTTGAAATGGACGCCGACAAGAGATGTCCCATCTCCTGGGTCAGCCTCGACACGTCAATGGGCCGCACCAGGAACGGCCCGCGTCCGGTGTAGGCCAGCATTTGATTGGTCAATTCCGCCGCGCGGCGCGCCGTTGCTTCGATGCGTGAAACATACTCGCGCGCCGGCGAGCCTTCCGGCAGACGGGTGAGGGCCAGGCCCGCATTGCCCATAATCCCCACCAGCAGATTGTTGAAATCGTGCGCAATGCCGCCGGCCAGCACCCCGAGGCTCTCCAGTTTCTGGGTGTGCCGCAGTTGCGCTTCCATCCGGGCGCGCTCCTTCTCCGCCTGCTTGCGCTCCGTGATATCCCGCGCAATCCCCTGAATGCCCGCCGGCTTCCCGTCCTTGAAGATCACCCGCGTGCTGACCTCGACCGGTATGACCCGCCCGTCTTTGGCGATGATGGCGACCTCATACCGTGTGATGTCATCCCCGCGCAGCTTGCTGCGCATCATGTCCCGCGTGATGGATTTGAACTCGGGCGGAACCACATCGAGCGCGTTCAGGCGCAGCACCTCCTCCCGGGTATACCCGCTGATGCGCTCGCCCGCCTTGTTCAACGATGTAAAATACCCGTTCAGGTCGTGGGTGTACACAATGTCATTGGCGTTCTCAAACAATTCCTGATAGCGGTGTTCGGCCTCCCGCAACGCTCGTTCCGCCTCCTTGCGCTGCGTTACGTCCCGCGCGATGCCCTTGAACCCCGTCACCGCGCCTTCCCGGTCCCGCATCACCGAGATGGACACCTCCGTCACCGCCCGCGAACCGTCTTTCCGGATGATCTCCCAATCGGTCATCAGGATGTCCTCGCCCGTCTCATAGACATGGCCATAGGTGCGCAGGACTTTCCGTATGGTGGCTTCGTCCGCGTAGTACTTCCGGAAATTCAATCCCTGCAATTCTTCTTCGGGATACCCGCTGATGCGCACCAGCGCCTTGTTGAAGAAGGTGAAATTGCCCTTGAGGTCCACCTCATAATATCCCTCTTGAATGCCGTCGAGAATGGTCCGGTATTTCTCCTCGCTTTCGCGGAGCGCCTGTGCCGCCTTCCGGCTCTCGGTGATATCGCGCAGCACGGTCAGCACCCGCGTGACCACCCCTTTTTCCAACACCGGGATTTTACGGGACTCGGTTAACACTTCACGGTCCCCGAAGCTACTGACTTCTTCCGTCAGGAGTTCTTTTCCCGTGGAAATTACCTGCTGATATTCGTCCCGGACCGAACCGGGCAGAAAGTCATAAACGTCGAAGATGGATTTGCCCACCACCTCCACCGAAAGCCCCAGGGAGGCGTTCAGCGTCAGCAGGGGTTGATTCGCCAAAAGAATAATCTGTTGGCTGTCGGTGAGATGGATGGCGTCGGTGATGCTGTCAAGCGTGAGCCGGTAGAGCGTTTCACTCTGTTTCAACGCTTCTTCCGCCCGCAGGCGGTCCGTGATGTCCCGGCCAATCGAGGTGATTAGGCGCTTGCCGTGCGGATCCTTCAAGACGGTGTTGTTCCAGAGAATATGGCGCAGTTCCCCGGTGCGGGTCAGAATGGGATTCTCATAATGCGACGGGAGTTCCCCTGACACCACTCCCATTTCCATGAACACCTGCATCGTGGAAGCCCGCCATTCCCCGGGCACAAAGACCTCGAACCAATTGCGCCCAAGCACCTCATGCCGTTCCCATCCCGTCAAGGAAAGCAAATAATCGTTGCAAAAAAGAATGCGCCCCCGCATATCAAGATGAACCGCGATCAATTGGACATATTCCAGGGTTTCCCGGAAGCGGCGTTCACTGAGGCGCAACGCCTCTTCCATCCGCTTTCGCTCCGTAATGTCCCGGATCACCACCTGGATGGATTCCTCCCCAGTGCCGGGATCGTGGACCAGATACGCGTCTTCCACCACCCACTTGTCATTCCCCTTCAGCGTCCGGAAATTCCAGTCGCGCCGGTGCACCACGCCATTCTCGCGCACTTCCTGGCGCATGGTCCCTTTCGGGCCTTTATACACCACCAGTTCCGCGATATTGCGCCCCTGAATCCCCGCCGGTTCGGAGAACCAGTCGTTCAGGTCGAAAATCTTCAGCGCGCCCCGGTCCGCGAACAGCACCGTGCCGTCAAAGGTGAACCGGTACAGCCCGATGCCCGCAAATTCGCAGGCCTCCTCCCGTATGTGATGCAAGGGCTCGTTTTCGTGCAACGAACGGTGTTCCTGATTCATGTCTTCTTCTTCCGCGCGGTGCGTTCACCGCAATTCTCCCAATCCAAGCATAATAAACCAAAATGCGATCCCTGTAAAATTCCAGAGCCCGGCCGGGCGGCTTGCATCCGCCGGTGCCGCCGTGATACTTCATAGAGCGGAGTCGAATGCATCACTCAGCAACCGGGAACGCCGCCGTGAGCATAATAGCCGGCATTCATCAACTGCATTACCTGCCGTGGTTGCGTTATTTCGAGAAAATAGCGCGCACGGACACCTTCATCGTCCTGGATAACATTCAATTCAACAAGAATGGATGGCAGAACCGGAACCGGGTGAAAACGAGCGCGGGCGCCACCCTGTTGACCGTTCCGGTCTATGAACACTACCAACAGTTCCTGCACGAAGTGCGGATCAACAATACGGTTCCCTGGCGGAAAAAGCATTGGGCCACCCTCGAACAGGCCTATCGGAAGGCGCCCTATTTCAATGATCACGCCCCTTTTCTTCAAGCCACCTATGCGCGCGAATGGGAAACGCTCAATGCCCTGAACCGGCACATGCTGGAGTATTTCCTCCAGGCGCTCGGCATCCCCACCCGTATTTGTTATTCCTCCGATCTCGATGTCCCCGGGACGGCCACCGAACGGCTTATCCACCTCATACGGGCCGTGGGCGGAACCGCCTACTATAGCGGGGCGCATGCGCTTGACGCCTATCTGGACGCACAGGCATTGGAGGCCGCCGGCATCACGCTGGTGCTCCAACATTGGGAGCCGCCCTGTTACCCGCAACTCCATGGCGCCTTCCTGCCGGATTTGTCCATCGTGGATTTGCTCATGAATGGCGGCCCCCGCGCCTTGGCCATACTATTGGGAGAACCACGTGATTCCGCATAGCAAACCCTTCATCGGCCCCGAAGAATTCGCCGCCGTGGCGAATGTCCTGAACTCCGGCCACCTTTCACAGGGGAAAGAAGTGGCCGCATTCGAACGGGAATGCGCGGAATTGGTTGGACGGCGTCATGGGGTGGCGGTGAACAGCGGCACCGCCGCGCTCCATCTGGCGCTGATCGTGCTCGGGGTGGGAAAAGACACCCCCGTAGCCTTTCCGTCCTATGCCTGCTCGGCCTTGCTTCAAGCGGTTTCGTGGCAACAAGCCAAACCGCTCTTATGCGATATTGGCCCCGGCTACACCCTGCTCCCCGAGACCCTCCCGGCCCCGTGTCCCACCGTCATTGTCCCCCACCTGTTTGGCGCCACCGCCCCCATTCCCGCCGGCAAGACCGTCATAGAAGACATTGCGCAGTCCATTGGCGGATCCACCGGACGCGCCGCGCCGCTCGCCATAACCTCGTTCTATGCCACCAAAATGCTCGCCACGGGCGAAGGGGGCATGCTTTTCACGGATGACGATGCGATGGCATTTGAAGCGCGGGACCGCCGGGACTATGACCACCGGGACGATTTCAAGCTCCGCTACGCGTATAAAATGAGCGACCTGCAGGCCGCCCTTGGGCGCGTGCAACTCAAGCGGTTGCCGGGATTTGTAACGCGGCGGCGGGAAATCGCGCAGGAGTTTTCCGAGGTTTTCCGGGGACTGCCCGTCGTACTCCCGGAGGCACGGGAGCATGTGTATTTCCGTTATGTAATTGCGACCCCCCTTCGTGAACGTTTGGAGCAGCACCTGCTCAAAGAAGGGATAGAAGCCAAACGTCCGGTGTATTGCCCCGCGCACCACTATCTCGGCGGGGCGTATCCAAACTCCGAAAAAGCCCACCTTGAATGCCTCTCAATTCCCATATATCCCGCACTTTCTTCCAAAGAAATCCAGAATATGTTAACATCCGTCATAAAGTTCTTCGGATAGACGCCGATAAGATAATGTAATCATGGTGAAGTAGAAAGGAACCGGATGCCCCTTTTCCTGCCCCCGTATTATTGGCCGCGCACCTATCTTGTAGCGGGGTGTGTGGCCTTTATTATTGCGGCCGCGGCCACGCCGCTGGCTATCTTTGTGTTGCGGCGGCTGGGCGTCATGGATGAGGTGGCCCCCAATAAAATCCACACGAAACCGGTTCCCCGGGGCGGGGGCGTCGTAATTTTTCTCGCCTTTGTGGTGGCGGCCTTGTTGCCCGGCTATCGAAGCCACGCCATGAACGGTGTAATGGTCGGCGCGTTCATTTGTCTTCTGGTGGGGATGCTGGATGACTGGGTGGGCGGAATCGCAGGTTTTTACAAACTCATCACGCTGTTCTTTGTCACCATGATTCTGTGGCATTTCGGGGTGCGGATTAATGTTTTCAAGAATGACGCATTGGACATCGGGCTTACCGTTCTTTGGATCGTGGGCGTCACCAGCGCGTTTAACGGCACCGACAACATGGACGGGCTGGCCTCGGGCATTGCGGTGATCGTCTCGCTCATGTTTTTCGTGATTGCGCTTCAAGCCCACATACACGCCCAGACCGAAACCAGCCTTTCGTGGTTCGGGTTGCTGGCCATTGCCCTGGTGGGGGCCAACCTCGGATTTCTGCCATATAATGCAAATCCGGCAAAAATCTTCATGGGGGATTCCGGCAGTTTCTTTCTGGGCTTCACGCTGGCCGCGTTGGGCGTTATGGGGGAATGGACGGAAAACCGGGTCATCTCGTGTGTCATTCCCGTGTTGATTCTCGGAGTTCCCCTCTTCGACTTTGCCTACATCATCATCGCACGGATCGTCCAGGGGGAAACCCGGACCTTGCGCTCCATCATTGATCATTGCGCGCCCGATCATCTCTCGCACCGGCTGGTCTGGTTTGGGTTCACCCAGCGGCAGGCCGTCGGATTCATTTATTTGATAGCGGCGGCGTTGGGCGTTTCGGGCATTCTCCTGCGCAACACCACCAGCTTTCTGGATGTGCAGTTGGCCCTGTTTCAGGGCCTGGCCATCGTCGCCATTATCATCATTTTCATGCTAAAGGCCGCCCGCCACCACCGGGACACGATGAAGCATCATATCGCGGAGTTTCATCCGGAAATTGCCGCCAAAAAGCACGGATAGAACCAAATCGCGGCCTGAACCAGACGCTTTCTGTTTCCGGCCCATCAAGAGGCTGTTTCGGAAGTGTTTGCAGGCGCCTCCGCGCGTATGACGGCCGGCTCCGAACCGTCCCAGGGGGCCTTGACGGCCCCGGCCGCCAAAAGCGCCAGAAAAACCTCCCGGTCCACCGTGTCCCCGCTGGTCACCACCTGGACATGGCCATTCACCATCACCGCGAATTGACGCACCTTCTTGCCCCGGCGCTGGAGGGTGGCTCCTTTCGTCATCATGTCATAGTCCACTGTAATCTCCTCCCATTCGGGCAGAGAACCGGCGGTGTCCACTGGACTCTTGGCACGAAGCGCGGCGGGCGGGCGGCGTTTTCGAAACAACATACGAATGCATTCCTCTTGATTCAGCAAAATAGTGTATAGCGCGTCCGTGCATGGCGCAACCCGGAAGGGGGCCCGACAGAACCTTGCGCGAATGAAGCGGCTTTATTGTGCGGCGGGCGGGGGCGCGGCATCACTTGACGCCGCGGCCGGGGGTTCACCGCCCGTGGTGGAAACCGCCACGGACGGGGCCGCGCCGCCCGCGTCCGGAACCACCTGCATGGACACGGCGGAATCCGGGGATTGTAAACGGGCGTTTACCGCATCGCGCGCGCTCTTGGCCAATTCGCGCACATCATTGTCCGTGTCTTTTTCCGCCGCCGCCGAAAGCACCTCCAGCACGGAGGCATCGCCCACATGCCCCAGCACCGTCACGGCCCGCAACCGCGCATCCGCCTCCAGGCTCATGTCGCCCATAACGGTTTTGAACAAATCCAGGTATTCCCGGACATGGGCGTCCGGAATCATCAGAATAAGCTGGGTCTTGTCGCGGGCCGACATCTCCGGATCGTTCCATAACGGCATGATCTGTCCCAAGGCTTCCGGGTCCCCCTTCATGATCAACATGAGCGCCGCTTCCACGCGCACCCGCCGCTCCTTGTCCGTGTACAGTTCCTTCACCCGTTTTTCCGCCTCGGGCGTCTTGAGGAGCCCCAGCAAGTGGGTGGAACATGCCCGCGTGGTGGTTTCTTTCCCCTCCTGGGTAAACTCGATCAGACGGGACTGCATCGCCGGGTTAATCTGCGAGGTAAGGCTTATCACGGCCAGAACTTTCGCCACCGGGTCGCCTGCGGGATCCCCCAACACATCCAAAATGGGATTCAATCCGTCGGGACCCGATTCGGCGAGCCGCTGCGTGATGGCGACGGCGCTCTGCACGTCCAAATTGGCAAAACCCGCCTTCGTGAGCGCCATCCAGTCTTCCATGTAATTCACGGGCGCCGATTGGATAATCGGTTCCTGGGCGCCGCAGCCGCAGAAAACAAGAACCGGGCAGACGGCCAACATGGACAGGGCCGTAAACAACCCTCCCCGCACGCGCATTGAACGGACAAAAGAATTCTGCATTGAGTGTGCTCCAATACCTGGTTAGGAAACCACAGCCTATCATATCCGGCGGGATAAAGGCACATCTTTCACCGTGAAGCGGCTGGCAGGCCCGGCGTGGTATACTTGTCGCTTCCAATGGATGCCGCTGGGCGGCATGAAAACGGCGGACATGAAAAAGAAACTCCAAAAAGTCTTGAAGCAGATGCGGGCGCATCAAAGCACCGAGAGCGATCTCGAGGTGGTCCGCAAGGCCTACCGCGTGGCGGAACTGGCCCATCGCGGACAACTGCGCCTGTCCGGATTGCCCTATTTGTCGCATTGCCTCAATGTCGCCTATATTCTGGCGGAGTTGGAACTGGACACCGCCTCCATCGCGGCGGGGATTCTGCATGATGTGCTGGAAGACACCCCCATGAAACAACAGGAGATCGCCGCGGAATTCGGGGCGGACATCGCCATGCTGGTGGACGGGGTGACCATGATCAGTTCGTTTCCCAAGGCCGACACCAATATGAGCCGCCAGGAAAAGCAGGCCCTCGGTTTCCGGAAAATGCTGGCGGCGACGGTGAAGGACGTGCGCGTCCTGTTAATCAAGCTGGCCGACCGCCTGGATAACATGCGCAGCGTGCAATACCTGCCCCCGGAAAAAATCCAGCGCATAGCCCACGAGACGCTGGACATCTACGCGCCCCTGGCGCACCGTTTGGGCATCGCGGTATGGAAGGCCGAACTCGAGGATTGCGCCTTCCGCTGGCTCTATCCGCAGGAGTACGATGAAATTGCGGCCCGCCTCCGGACGAAACGTTCCGAGCGCCTGCGGCGGCTGAAGCAGAATATCGAGTATGTGCAACAGCATCTCGCCGGTTACGGCATCCAAGCACGGGTGATTGGCCGCCCGAAACATTTTTACAGCATTTACCGCAAGATGATCCAGCGGGGGGTTGATTTTGACGGGATCATGGATCTCGAGGGCATCCGGATCATCACCAAGACCAAGGCGGACTGTTACCAGGCCCTGGGCGTGGTGCATCAACTGTGGCCCAATTTGCAGCATTTGTTCCGGGACAATATCCTGCGGCCCAAGGAAAACGGCTATCAAACCATTCATACCACGGTGATGTGCGAGGATGGAAAGAAACTGGAAATCCAAATTCGCACCGAGGAAATGGACCAGGTGGCCCAGGTGGGCGTCGCGGCGCATTGGCGGTATAAGGAAGGCGGCCATCAGGACGACGGCAAGCTGGACGAGCAACTCGCCTGGCTCCGTCAAATGTATGAATGGCTGAAAGAGGCGTCCGGCCCGGAAGAACTGCTCGAGGGTATGCGGCGCGACGTGCGCACCTCCGACATCTATGTCTTTACGCCGAAGGGGGAGGTCAAGGAACTCCCGAAGGGGGCCACGCCGCTGGATTTCGCCTATCTGATTCACTCGGAGGTGGGACATCACTGCATCGCGGCGCGGGCCAATGGCCGGGTGGTGCCGTTGCGCTACAACCTGCAAACGGGCGACGTGGTGGAAATTCTCACCTCGAAAAACCAGACGCCGCACCGCAACTGGCTCGATATCGCGATCACCGGGCGGGCCAAGACCCGCATCCGCCAGCGGTTGCGGGAAATCGGCGCCCTCGAACCCCTCGAAGAGCAGCCGCCCAAACCCCGGGAGCATCACACCCCGGCCAAACACGAACCGCCCGCGCCTTCCATACGTCAGGTGGACGACGCCACCCGGCGGAAGCTGATTCGTATTCAAGGGGCCAAAGGCATGGCGGTGCAATTCGCCAAGTGCTGCAACCCGATGCCCGGCCACGCCATTGTCGGCTATGTCACCCGCACCCCCGGCCTGTCCGTACACCGCGCCGAATGCAGCGTTTTCGCGCGCATGAACCGCGATCCCAAACGCACGGTCGAAGCGTCGTGGGAAGGCGAAGGGGTGCTCCAAACCGCCATGCGCGTCATCATCGGGCCCCGTCCGAACGTGCTTGCCGACATCACCAACGCGCTCCGCCCCATGAACATTGACATCATCAGCGCCAATTACGGCCCGCGCGACGACGGCAAGGGGTATTTCGATTTCATGTTCGAGGTCCCGGACCAGCGCATCATTGACGCCGTCATGCGCACCCTGCGCACCGTGCCCGGCCTCTCTTCCATTAAACTCCTCTGGACCCGCGAGCAGCCCCATCCCTCAAACGCCGACGGACTGCCCGCGGACCAGTAACCAACGCACAAAGCAACCCCTATGGAACACTTTGAACTCATTACGGATTTTGCCCCGGCCGGGGATCAACCCGAGGCCATCGAGGCGCTCGTGCAAGGTCTCAAAGACGGTCTGCGCTCGCAGGTGTTGCTGGGGGTCACCGGTTCCGGAAAGACGTTCACCATCGCGAACGTGGTGGCGCGGGTGAACCGGCCCACACTGGTGCTGGCGCACAATAAAATCCTGGCCGCGCAGTTGTATGGCGAGTTTAAGGCGCTGTTTCCCAACAACGCGGTCGAGTACTTTTTCAGCTATTACGATAACTATCAGCCGGAAGCGAATGAGCCGAGCACGGACACGTATAACGAAAAAGACTCGTCGGTGAACGATGAAATAGACAAGATGCGGCATGCGGCGACGCGGGCGGTGATTTCCCGGCGGGATGTGCTGGTGGTGGCGAGCGTGTCGTGCATTTACGGCATCGGTTCGCCGGAAATGTACGCGCAGTTGCGCGTGGAACTCACCACCGGCGCGGGGATGCCGCGCGACCGGCTGATCGAGGGCCTGGTGGCGATGCAATATGCGCGGAATGACGTGGATTTCCACCGGGGCACGTTCCGGGTACGGGGGGATATCGTGGACATTTTCCCCGCCTATGAAGCGGACCGGGCGGTGCGGGTGGAGTATTTCGGCGATGAGATTGACGGCCTGAGCGAGATTGATCCGTTGCGCGGGCTGGTGTTGCGCCGGTTGCACCGGGCGGAGGTTTTCCCGGGGTCGCATTACGCCACGACGGCGGACAATATGAAACGGGCCGTCCGGAGCATCCAACATGAATTGGCCGAACGGCTGAACGAACTCCGCGCCCAGAATCAGGAGCTGTTCGCGCAGCGGTTGGAGCAGCGCACCAATTACGACCTGGAAATGATGCAGGAAATCGGATTTTGCAGCGGCATCGAAAACTATTCCCGGCATTTGGAGGGGCGCATGCCCGGCGAACCGCCCTATACCTTGTTGAATTATTTCCCGGACGACTTTTTACTGGTGGTGGACGAAAGTCACATGTCGGTCCCGCAAGTGGGCGGGATGTTCCGGGGGGATCGGTCGCGCAAGGACAAACTGATCGAGTTCGGATTCCGCCTGCCGAGCGCGCGGGACAACCGCCCGCTGACCTTCGACGAATTCGACCAGCGCGTCCGCCAGGTCATCTACGTGAGCGCGACGCCCGCGGACTATGAACTGAAACAGAGCGAGGGGGTGATTGTGGAGCAGGTGGTGCGGCCCACCGGCCTGATAGACCCGGAGGTGGAAGTGCGGCCCGCCGCGAATCAGGTGGATGATCTCCTGGACGAAGTGCGGCGGCGGGCCACGAAAGGCGAACGGGTGTTGGTGACAACCCTCACCAAGCGCATGGCGGAAGACCTCACGGAGTATTACCGGAACCTGGGCGTCCGGGTGCGCTACATGCATTCCGACGTGGAAACGCTGGAACGGATAGAACTGGTGCGTTCGCTGCGCCAGGGCGATTACGACGTGCTGGTGGGCATCAACCTGCTCCGCGAAGGGCTGGATATCCCGGAAGTGTCGCTCGTGGCGATTCTCGACGCGGACAAGGAAGGCTATCTTCGCTCGCAGACGAGCCTGATTCAAACCTGCGGGCGCGCGGCGCGCAACGTGAACGGCAAGGTGATTATGTATGCCGACACCGCCACGGGTTCGATGCAGCGCGCCATCGAGGAGATGAACCGCCGCCGGAAAAAGCAGATCGCGTACAACAAAAAGCACAAAATAACCCCCCGTTCCGTGCAGAAATCCATTGCAAACGTATTGCAGCATTTGTGTGAGCGGGATTACGTCACCGTCCCCAAGGCCGCCGAAGACCCTGATCTCTATGTGCCCACCGAAGACCTTGCCCGCACGCTCCAAAAACTCCGCAAGCAAATGAAAGAGGCGGCCCACCGCATGGATTTCGAACGCGCGGCACAGTACCGCGACCGCATCTTCGCCCTGGAACGGCGGCAAATTGAGGAAGGATTATAGTATTCGGGCGTTGCCACGGGGTTTTTTACGGATGTACGGGGAAGAAAGGTGTTGTAGGGTATATCGCGGATACAGGCGTGAACCATCCAGGAGGACGGACCTATGGACGCGCGGAAACCGGAACTTATCGCGGCGTGGTGGACGCTTTTCGGGCATAACAGGCTCACGCTGTGCGGGGGGGTGATCGCGGGGGCGAGCACGGTGCTCATGTCCGGGTTTGTGGTGATTAATCTGTTGCAATGGAGTTCGTCTCCCTATTTTGGCGTCATGGCGTTTCTACTATTGCCCGGTTTTTTCGGGCTGGGATTGGTATGTGTGGGCATTGGCGCCTGTTGGGCGCGGCGGCGGCGCAGGAACATGGCGAATGGAACACCGGTGGAGCCGCTTGTCATTGATTTTACTTCGCACCACGCCCGCCAAGCCGCCCTGACGCTCTTTACCATCACCGCGTTCACCTTTCTGGTGATGGGGATGGTGGTCTATCAGGGCGCGGTATACGTGGATTCGGTGCCGTTCTGCGGAAAGGTCTGCCATACGGTGATGGAGCCGGAATTCACCGCCTATTCCCTGTCGCCGCATGTGCGGGTCAAGTGCGTGGAATGTCATGTGGGCCCCGGAATGCAGGGGTTTGTCGAGTCAAAGTTGGCGGGGCTGGAACAGGTGGTGGCGCTGGCGTTCAACTCATACCCCAAGCCGATTCCGTCGCCGGTGACGAATCTGCGTCCGTCGCGGGATACCTGCGAGCATTGCCATTGGCCGGAGAAATTCACGGGCGACCGGCTGAAGGTGATTACGAAGTTCCAGGACGACGAAGCAAATTCTCCCTTGAAAACCGTGTTGCTGCTGCACATTGGGGGCGGCGGCACGGGGAAGAAGGGCATCCATACCTGGCATATCAGCAAAGAGCATCAGACCTACTACACGCCGGTGGATCGCCAGCGGCAGGCGATAGCGCGGGTGCGGGTGGTGAACAGTGACGGGACGGAATTGGCATTCAATGCGCCGGAGAACAAATTTACGCCGGAACAATTGAAGGATGCGAAGGAGCGCCGGATGGACTGCATTGACTGTCATAACCGCCCCTCGCATATTTTCAAGCTGCCGGCCACGGAGATGGACTTGGCGATGGCGGCGGGCCGGATTAATCCAAAGATTCCGTACATCAAGAAAATGGGCGTTGAAACGCTCACGGCGTTGGCGGGCGGGGAGAGCGATCTGCCGCAAATCAGTGAAAAAGTGCATGCGTTCTACCAGGAGCAGTATCCGGATTTCCTCAAGGAGAACAAGGCGCTGGTGGAGGAGGCCGTTGCGGAGATTCAGGCGATTTACCGGCGCAACGTCTTTCCGAAAATGGACCTTGCGTGGGGCGCGCATCCGAATAATCTGGGGCACGAACTGTTTCCCGGCTGCTTCCGGTGTCATGACGATTCGATGCAGGGCAAGGATGGCAAGACGGTGGGACAGGATTGCACCATTTGTCATACCCTGCTTGCCTGGGATGAGCCGGAACCGGAAATCCTTCAGAAATTGGGGCAGCAATAAAAAACAGGACGGGGTACACCCGGCTGGGCACACCCCATAACGTTTTCTCGTCTGTGGTATACCGCTTATTTCTTCGCGGCGGCGATTTCCGCGGCCATCTTGTCAATGTTGGCCACGCATTGCGCCAATTCCGGCACCGAATTGTCCCAGTTGTACTCATATTCCGCCGAGAACAAGCCCTTGAAGCCCTGGCGGTGCAATTCTTCGAGAATTCCTTTGATGTTGGTCACGCCGGTGCCCCAGGGCACGTCGTGCGCCTTCGGGCTGGCTTCATTCAGGTCCTTCAGATGCAGGGAAATGATGCGGCCATCGAGTTTCTTGA
>CAYXPO010000066.1:0-13038 GCA_964466925.1 uncultured Nitrospirales bacterium | reverse complement strand
GCCACGCTTCCAAACATTAAGATTCGTAAGAATCTTTTTCCACTCAGGATCCATCTGATGATTATCCCTCCAGAAAAAGCTTACTGATTTATCAAACCTCGTTCAATCTGCTCTCGTTTCTGCTTCAGCTTCTTCTGCTTCGGCTGTATGAAGCTCTGGTCTATTTCCCATCCATCCTGTAAGATCGTGGGGACCTGTGACCTACTTAATCGGCATGTACTTCGGACACTAAGTCGGTACCCGAGTATCTTCGAGGAACTTCTCCAAGTCTGAAAGACGGTATCGTATGGCCCTTCCAATCTTATGGTATGGGATGTTTTGTCTCCCTTTCCGGATTTTCCTGCTCATGCGGCTGATTGCCAAAAAACTTCGGCTCATGCCAAGATAGGCCGCTGCCTCACGTTCCGTCATTAGATTAGAACTAACCTGCATATTTTTTTGATTCCTATGATTTCTTAGACCACGGGGCATATCTTTCGTGCGCACCAAAAACTCATAAATGCCCTCGTGCCTTTTCCATGCCTACGAAATAGTTTCGTAACAAACCGGCTCAGGCTGGCCACAGAGCGTTTTAGACCCTCAAGGTCACCCATGATGGCCCGAAGGGTAGAAATCGCCTCTGTGACCGCCTGAGTCGCATTTACTGGGTCAAGATTTAGTGATCGTGGAACAAGTGATCCGATTCCCTCAAAGGATTGTGCTGCGGAATTGATCTTCGCCACATCATGCCTGAGATCCATCGCTTTGGATACGATGGAATAATCGGGGCTTGATGGTTGAAGATCGGTCCAGTGCGATATCGTGAGGGAATTATGGGTCGCTTCACCCAGATCCGCCCGTAAATCTTCTGCAATCTTTACGGAATCGAGATCCGAGGAAAATGGGCGGGGTTCCTCCCATTTTGAAACCACAAGGGGGTGATGTGAAACCATCACTAAATCCTCTCGTATCTTATCTCCTCTATAGATCTTACTCTCTTCAAGATCTTTTTCCTTTTGGAAAAAGGAAGATAAAGAAATAAGTGTGGGTAAGATACGCAAAATCTCGGAGAGATTTTGCTTCTTCGTAATTATGGAAGCCAAATTACGAGCAGTAGAACTAATCCTAGAAGCAGCTAATGTTGAAGCATTATCAGCCAAAGAATTAATCATAGAATAAAGGTCCATGACAGCCTTAATACGGGTACTAATATTGGTTCTGGTTTTTGTGATCTCTGTACGCCGAAGCGAGAGATTTAATTGTTTTGGAGCCTTCAAAGCTAAAACTGCGGTACTGTAAAAAGACCACCTAAAAGCCTTCAAAAGATCCTTAGGGCCGTATCCAAACGGAAATAGTACGGCATTTTCTCTGTGAAAATTTACTAAAGTTCCATCTGGTTCGAGCAAAAGTAAAAATTCGGGACAAATATTTTCGAGCGAAGCTCGACCACATTTCGAATTGTTCACGCCATCTATGGAATAATAGGAATCCGAAGGGGTCCTAAGCCAATTTATTTTGGGCAACCCATCGATTTCTAAAGAGACGGCGGAATGTTTATCTCCATCCGTAATGTGGTGTTTCGCACTCCCCGGGTTAAGAATAAGGCTCTGAAGTGCCCGAAAGATTGCGGTCTTACCTGAGTTTGCATTTCCTCCTATAACGGTTAATCCGGGTTCAAAAGAAAGGTTTGCCTCCCGGCTGGTTTCATACCTATTTTTTGTTTTTTCCTTCATTTCTGTGACCTATGCAATATTTCCTGATTAAGTATCCGATTATTGTACATCTACCTTTTCGGTGAATGACTCTAGCTTTCCAAAATCTTTTTTCGTGTCATCTGTTAAATAATATAGAACAAGACCTACGGTTGTTCTTGTAAAAAATGAAGATTTTTTCAGAAGGCAAATCGGGCTTTGTTAAAAATCAAGTAGAACCGCACCTATCATATTGGATTACGTTCAAGATCTCGGAGATAATAGTTCCAAGACTCTATCGCTTTCCGCTTATACCGTATTACGGTTTCCTCTTCTAGTATCTCAGCATCTTCTTCAATGTTATTAGAGTCTTCAAGGTCGTATGTATGATCAAGACCTCTTGCTACCTTTTCTGCAAAGTCGGAAACATCTTTTTCGCAGATAACAATTGTTTCTTGGTGGGACAATGACTCCCTACATAAATGTTTGCCATCCGCTGTCAGTTTGAAGTCGAACGACACATCTATCATCAAATACTCAACGTGGGTAGCATAGTCCATCTCAAATTCAGGCGGTGCGTCGTCTCCCAACTCAAATATTTCCTTGTATTTTGGATTATAGACATATCGAATTTGACGCCTAACAAATGCGGACAGCGGACACCCAGGCGTGTATGTAGCTCCAGCGGTCGGTTGATGCCGTTCCATCACAAACACAACACAATCCGGCCTTTCTGGATCATCAATGATTAAAGCTCGCTCATTGAACTTTCTTGCCGTAATATCATGCTCGATGATCCTACCTCCCTGAGATTCGATAAAATCTAATACGAGTTCATGTTTCTTTGTAGATTCCATATACCTACTCCTATATTTACGTTTTCACCACATCATTAATACGATAGTCATAAGTTCAAAAATTGAATTCAGCCGGTCTTGGAGATTGAGAGGTAAAACAATTTCACGGAAGTCAGTTTTGTTCATGAAAGAAAGTTTTTGCCGGTCACAGAAAAACTTTTTAATCAGATAAGCGATCCGCCGAAAGCCAGTCTTCAGCCATGAACAACTCCATTGTGCCTGTCGCCGAGATTTAGCAATTCCTAGTTAGAAAATAACCCGATGTTACGGGTGCTATTTCCGCTGCGGCTGACAGGCACCAACGGAAGCGTTACATCACGACCGATATACGAAGTTCTTGGGAGCAGAGAACTTCTCGAATCTCTCTGCCCAGATCTCTACCTCTTTATTTAGAAGGGGAACGAGATCTTCTGTCTCAAGAGACCTGTCTGGCAGCTTGCATCCTCTTGGACATTGCCAGCTTCCTCGATGCACCCCTCCGCCCGGGCGACAATTGGCGTAGACCTGATAACCACAAACTTTGCACTTCATCTTGCCAGAATGCGGCTCAACAAACTGCATAACTTTCTTCCTTGACATGATACTTCTCTCCTATAGTTACGATTCAGAATCCGGTCAATGCAAACCTATGCACGAACCTTCCACTGAATCTTGGTTGCAATTAACGGAGAGTGTCCCCAAATAGAAACACCCGTCCTGTCAAAAGTTTTTTTAAATGACGAGGACGGGAAAATTACCGCCTTATTGTGAGAAACCTGTTCTTTACTCTAGTAGAACTCTTTACGTTTCACACCGCTTAAATTATTTTTAATGTGTGCATTATATCATGATTACCCATATTTGTCAAGAAAATATTTTGATGTTCTTTTGAACAACTCATGTTTTGAAATATAATTCGAAAGGAAAATCCTGTTGTGTTCGATTAAATTCCCTAAGAACTAAACACCCTAAAGCACAAAGATAAATGGTAGAAATTAATCGTATCACGTGAAATATGACCACCTGTATTGATGAAGGAATTGAAGCAACCAACCACTCCCATACCTGAACTTCAAAATTCGTAAATACAAAAACTAACTTGGCTGATATTATTCTTGTTGAGGGTAATATAAACACATATGATTTTATAGTGCTCTTTGTAGACCCACCGCTGCATCCACATCTTGACGGCTATTGGTTGTAAGTTCTTCTTTTCAGGAATTAGGCCTTCAGTAGTTCTTAGATAAAACGGGGAAGGCGGTGGTTCATAAAGCTTCTCTATAGGACCGAGAACTCGACTCTCTCAAGACCTTCGCTAAAAAGATATCGTTCTCGTAAAAAATCCAACGATAAACAGAAAAAACACGCATGGGTAAACCGAATAGCTTCGCCCATGCGTTACTTTTTTATGCTGCGAATCTTATGCGGAAACGGAAAACCTTCTCGTTTCCTCGAATCGAACTACATCTTCTAAAATGTAGCGTACAATTCCATGACGGCCTTCACCAAAAAAATACTTGTTGAACTTGTTTTTCTCGGCGATTCTCTGTGCCGTTCCACGTGAACAAGCCCACCTTTGCGCCAAATCTTTAGGGCTAAGATAGACTGTGTTTCTCTCCGAGGAATTTTGATCGTTACTTACCCTTTTTTGTAGTCCTATATCCATTGTTTATCTCCTACCTGTTTACCAGAGGACTGAAACATTCACAAGAATATTGTCTCGTCCCTAATGGCGATATTGTTACCATGAGCAATATAGAATTTATTGAACAACATACGGTTCAAAATTGAAGACAATTTTTCGCCTTTCTATGCTGAAATTTTGTCCTGCCACACAATATCTGACGAAGGATCTTCCGGATTAAGAAAGTCAAACTCCACCGCATCCACTAAGGATTCAGTGCAAAGGGCGGCGTAGTGACGGCGGCAAATCTCAGGGGAGTTTCCCATTAGCGTGGCGATTTTATACAGACTTACCCCCTTTTGAGCCAAAATACTGCCGAAGGTGTGTCTATAATCGAGACAATTCCACTCCAAACCAACCTCTTTATTTATGTTTCGTAAATCAGCGGAAAAATTATCTGGATTCCAACGATGCCCATTGGGACTCGGAAAATACCAGTGCCCACGGACCACACGGGGTGTGTAAGTATCCAGATAGCGGCGCAGATCTGAACTAATTGGAATCACCCTGTTGGTTTTGGTTTTTGGTATCCATGTTTTGCCTCCAATTTCCTTGGCTCGAACGTGGATGACTCCATTGGGACCATGGGATAAATCAATGTCATCGTGCGTCAACCACAGAAGTTCCTCCCGGCGAAGTCCTGCAAAAATTAATGCTGCGACCATAGCCTGAAGAAGTGGTTTATCAGCCAAGAGATCCAATTGTTCAATAATCTGCTTGGGTTTTAGATAACGGATCGTATGTTGAGGTTCAGCGTATCTCTTTAGCCTTTCTATCGGATTTATACCCCCCGGCATGACCACATCCCGCTCGGCCATGGCCCAATTAATTAGGCGCACAAGAATTTCCCTATAGCGGTTCGCCGTCTTTGGGGCGATACCCCGTTGTGAAACCCGGGCTGCGATAAAATCGGCCACGCTGCTCTTCTTGATATCCTCCAAGAATTCCACCTGAAGCGGGGGCAACAAGGTGAATTTCCGCTTCATCCGGCCACGGGAACGTCCATCAGGGGTTTTCAGATCATCACAGACCGGTCCAAAGAGATCACCCAGAACCCAAAGGTGCGCTTTTTGTGTCGATTCATTAAGCTTGCCCCTTATATCTTTGATATAGGCCGCAACAATCTCTGAAAGTAATGTTTTGGATGGTCCGGTTGGGGTTATGGAAGGTTCGCTTCCCTCCTCAAGCTCCTTGAGCCGTTCCTTGGCCAGTTGCCGACACGTGGTTTCGAGGCTTTTCCGCCTTTGTTTCCCATCTTCATACCACTGGGCGTAATAAACGCCACCTTTTCCTCTTCGCTTCAGACTCGCCATGCGCAATCCTCCTGTACCCTAAAATTAGAATGAGGAGGTTCAGTGCGAGGCCCTTTTTCAGAGGATTTTTTTCAAAGTAGGGTACAGTTTAGGGTACACCCAGCCCAATGAAAAAGGACTTGCATCGCTGCAAGTCCTTATTTATCAATGGTAGCGGGGGTAGGATTCGAACCTACGACCTTTGGGTTATGAGCCCAACGAGCTACCAGGCTGCTCCACCCCGCGACAGATCGTGTTTGTAAAAGAGGATTGTATCAGACGAACCGGGGAGGCGTCAAATGATTTCGCATGTTTTTTTTACGAACAAAAATGGAGGAGGAGGCGCCGGGGGCTTACAGGTTCTTGAAGGTTTCGAGGATGCGGCGGAGGAGTTCTTTGTCAGGGCCGGTGGCGATGAGCAAAAACATGCCCCGGCGTTCCGACATGCTGGGGGTTTCTTTCGGAATGGCCGCGCCAAGGGATTGCGCAAGCCCCCAGCTTTCCACCATGGCCTGTCCGGGGTCTTTTTTTTGATATTCGCGCTGTTTGGCGATCTTCCCCTCGTCATCGTACTGTAAAATCATGACCCGCGCCGTGTCAATGTACATGCCCACCTGTTTGATGGATTGCAACTGGGGCTGCGGGGCTTCTTCATATTCTTCGAGGGTGAACTTTGCTTCCAGTCCCGCCTTGATCCGTTCAAAGGTCATCGGTTTGGGCATGATAAGCGGAATAAGCGGGAACACCACGGCCATGACGACAATGAGAAGGAGGAGTTTCTTGACGCCTTCATTCATGTCTGGAAGCTCCTGACGAGCGAGCCGATCAGCAGGTTCCAGCCGTCGGCCAGCACGAACATGACTATTTTGAAGGGCAGGGACACAAAGATGGGGGGGAGCATCATCATGCCCATGGCCATGAGGGTGCTTGCCACCACCATGTCTATGATCAGGAAGGGGATGTAAATGATAAAACCAATGTAGAAGGCCGTGGTGAGTTCGCTCAGGACAAACGCGGGCACGAGCACATGCGTGGGGACGTCCTCCGGCGTATTCGGACGGCCCAGTTTTGCCATCTGTAAAAATGTTTTCAGGTCTTTGGGCTTGGCTTGGCGGAACATGAACTCGCGGATGGGTTTGAGCGCCGCCGTGAGGGCCTGGTTCTGGTTTTGGAATTCGCCGCGCAGATAGGGCTGGAGCGCTTCATCGTTCACCCGCTGGTAGGTCGGCGTCATGATGAAGAACGTCAGAAAAAGCGCCAGGCCGATCAACACCTGGTTGGGCGGGGTTTGCTGCGTGCCCAGGGCCTGCCGGAGGAAGCCGAACACGACAATGATCCGTGTGAACGAGGTGGTCATCACCAGAATGGCGGGCGCCAGGGAAATAACCGTGATGAGAAACAGGATGACCAGCGAGGTGGAGATGTTTTCCTGGTCCACCGCGCGCCGCGCGCCCTCGAGCAGGTCCACGCCCAGGGGATTCGGGCGGTCTTGTGCGAATGCGCCGCCCATGCCGCTGAAGAATGCAACGGCCAGCACCAGGCCAATGCCTCTAGCGTTCATTCGATTCACGCGCGCTTTCCTGTAAATACCGTTGAAGCCGCTGGAGGTCGCCGCGCAATTCCGTGAGATCCTCATCGCCCCGGGCCGAAATACCGGTTTCATTCCTTACCTGCGTGCGCAGTTGATCCAGGAAACTCACCGCCGTGTTCGCCGCTTTCCCCGGAGAAACGGCTTCGGCTTCCAGGGCGGATTCAAAGGCTTCCGCATCAAATTCGGCAACCGGTGAAAGCTGGTTTTGCGTCAGCCCAACCACTATTACCTTCCCGCCCGACTTGACATAATGAAGGCTCGCCTTGGGCGTCAAGTGCACCTTGCCCAGCACCACTCCCAGCCGCTGCCCCGCCAGCAGCGGTGTGTTGCGGCCATATTTCCGGAACAACACCCCGCCCAAAAGAATCATCCCGCACACCATGCACAGCCCCATGAGGGTGCGCGGGATGTAGGTATTCCAGCCTTTTTCGCTCGTTTTGGCGGGCGTTGCGGACGGCGCGGCCGTGCTTCCCCCGGGGGCTTCGTCCCATGCTTGCTGGTGCGCCTTGAAGTATTCCGGAACCTCCTTGGCCGTTGCAGTGTCCACGTGGGGGGCGGCGGTTTCCTGGTAGGCCGGGGCCTCTTGTGGCTGGCGTGTGGCCGGCTCCTGGGGCCAGGCGCACACCGCCACGCAGCACCACACCACCCACAGCCGCACGCCTTTATTCATAGCCCCCGCTCTCCTTCTCGCCGGTGCCAAAGATTTCCGCAATGCGGATGCTCAGCGAATCCCCCAACACGACCACCTCGCCCCGGGCTACCGGAATGCCATTCACGCAAATATCCGCCATTTCGCCGGCTTGTTTGTTCAGCGGCAACACCGAGCCCCGTTTGAGTTCCAACACATCCCGCACCAGCAAGGGACACGTCCCCAGGTCCGCGGACACATTCAGCTTGACCGGGCGCAGGTCGGATATATCCAGCGACTCGCCGGCGTTTTGCACCGGGACCAATTCTTCCTCCCGGGCGGGATCGGGCCCTTCACTGCGCGTTATGGGGTTTATCAGGCTCATAAATCAAAAATCGCATATTTGGTGTACATGACCTCGATAACCTGTATATTCTGTTCGGGATACAGTTTTTTCAGAATCACGTTGGCTTCCTGTTTCGCCTGTTTGAGGATGCTCTCCTGCACCTGCGGGTCGTTTAGCTCTTTCCGCGTCCGGTTGCGGTGCAACTTGCCCAACAGCGCCGTGAAGAACGACTGTTTGTCTTTTATCAGTTTCACACGCGCATCCCCACCGCCCCCGCCATGCCCGCCGCCGCCCTCGCCCGCCTTCCCGCCAGTCATCACCATGCTAACCGCATACGTGAGAATGGGGGACGGCCCGTTGGGGTTCTCCGTCATGACATTGGCCTGCGCCTCGTCAAAATCCACCGTGAACGCCTCCGCCGGAAAAGCCTCGTCCTCCATTGTTTCCGCAGGCTTCGCCTTTTCCGCCGGCGCCGCCAAACGCGGCTGCACCACAAACAACACCAGCGCCACCGCAATCCCCGCCGGCACCAGCACCATCACGGCCGCCAACAGGATGTATTTTACCAGTGAAGAAGACTGTTTCGGTGCGGGGGCTTCTTTTTCTTCGGCTTTTTTTGCATCTGCCATACAATCACCTTAATGGGTTCAGTTCACGGGGGGTCGTCACGGGCGCGGACGGCGCTCCCGTTCCCGGCCCGACCAATCCCTCGCGGAACAGGTCTATTCTACTCTTGTCCACCAAACCGCGCACGTAAATTTCCACCCGCCGGTTGGCCGCCCGCCCTTCGGGCGAGGTATTCGAGGCCAATGGCTGGTTGGGGCCGCAGGCCACGATTTCGAATTGTTCGAGCGGAACCCCGCCCGCATGAATCTGCCGCACCACGGCATCCGCACGGAAATAGCTCAGATCATAGTTGTCCCGGAAGCGCGTGGTGTCCCCGAGCACTTCCGCGTCCGTATGCCCCCGCACTTCGATAAAGGTGTCCGGCAAAGCCTTCAACACCTCGGAAAGGTTGCGGAACACAGGCAGGCTTTCCGCCCGCAAGGCGGCGCTGCCGAGATCAAACAGGAACGCGCTGGGCAGGCTGATTTTCAAGCCGCCCATGGCGTCATATTCTATCTTCACCGGCTTCTCCAGCCCCTGGTGCTGCAATTCCGTGCGCAACCGGCTGGCCGCGCGCTCCATGGCGTTTTCCGCCCGCCGTCCCGTCCGCGGAATCGTGGTGATGAAACCATTGGATTTCGGCATCACGCCCAGCGCGCTTTGCACCGAGGCCATGGCTTCCGTGAAACGTTTTACATTCACCGTGGAAAAGGAAAGAATCAGCACAAAACAACACAACAACAGGCTCATCATGTCGGCATAGGTCACAATCCACCCCGGCGCGCCTTCTTCCAGCAGCGATTTTCGTTTGTGATTTTGCCGGACCATATTACCGCATCGCCCTTACGCGCCCCCGCAGCTCGGGGGAGACGAACGCCTTCAGTTTTTGCTCCACGATGCGCGGATTATCTCCGGACTGGATTGACAATATTCCTTCAATGATGATTTCCTTATGAAGCAATTCGAGGGCGGTGCGCACCCGCAGCTTCCCCACCAGGGGCAGAAAGATCACATTGGCCATCAAGGTGCCATACAAGGTGGTTAGGATCGCCACCGCCATGCCCTGGCCCACCTTCGAGGGATCATCCATCGTCGTAAGCATCTGGATCAATCCGATGAGCGTGCCAATCATGCCGAACGCCGGCGCATACAGCGCCATGGCCATCAAGATGCTTTGCCCCATGGAATGCCGGTCCTCCGTAAAGGCCAGTTCCGTCGTCAGCATGTCCTTGATGAGTTCCGGCGGCGCCCCGTCTATGGCCAGTTGAACCCCATGCCCCAGGAACTCGTCGTGAAGGTCTTTCACCTGCCCCTCCAAGGCCAGAATGCCCTCCCGCCGCGCAATGATGGAAAGTTGCACAATCCGCTCGATCAGCCGTTCCGGCGCAGCGGCCTTGTGGACAAAGGAGTTTTTCACCGTCGTGAACACGCTGAGCACGTCGCTCAGCGGGAAATTGATCAATGTGGAGGCCAGCGTGCCGCCCACCACCAGAATGAAGGCGGGGGCGTTGAAAAACACGCTTACCGTTCCGCCCATAACAATGGTCGTGGCGACCAGGAAAATCCCCGCGATAAAACCGATAATGGTTGCTATGTCCATACCGTCTGCCTTGTGTTCCGCCCGTGCGGCCGTAGGACGGCGTTTCCGTTGCCGCGCCCGATTCTACCATTAGCCTTGGGCGCGCGTCTATGGGGATGATGGCCAGGCGCGCACCACCCCGTTCCCCCGGAAGACAAGGCCCTCCGAAGCCGCCATGTCAAGTTCCCGGGGGAGTGCATGGTTCGCACTCCCCCGGCCGTTTATCCATTACCGGACCAGATTCACGGTTTCCTGAAGCAGTGTGTCCGCCGCCGTGATGGTGCGGGCATTTGCCTGGAATCCGCGTTGCGTGATAATCAGGTTGCTGAATTCACGCCCCAGGTCCACATTCGAGTTTTCCAGCACACCACCCGTGACCGAGCCGCGGCCCCCTTGCTCCGGCGCCCCGATCTGCGCGGTGCCGGACGCCGGAGTTTCCAGAAACATGTTATTGCCGTCGCGGGTCAGTCCGCCGACATTCGAGAAGTTCGCCAGGGCCACCTGCGCGATTACACGCGTGAGGCCATTGCTGAAAACGCCGTTGATCTTCCCGCCGGAGCCAATGTTGAAGCTCTGCAAAACCCCGCGCGCGAATCCGTCCTGATTCCGCAGCGTGATATCGCTGGTTTGCTCATCCCCCGTCGAAAGTTGCGTGATAGACGAGAAATCCAGGGATACATTCAGATTCGCCGGTTGGCCGCCCGTGTCATTCATGAGGGCGCCGGGAATGCTGATGGCGCCGGTGGTCCCCGAAGGCAGGGTGCCGTCGCTCTGGAAGGTCAGCGTGCCGCTGCCCACCGTGGTGGTGCCGCCGCTGGTGGAATTATAGGTGGCCGACCAGTTCCAGGTGTTGGCCGGGGCCGCCTGCTTGGTGAAGGTCACCAGCACTTCGCGGGCGGTGCCCAGGGAATCATAGAACTCGAACGTGCGCATGACTTGCGTCGCGGGCGCGCTGGGCGCGTCCGCGTTCAAGTTCCCGATCAGCGTGGCGCTCGTGGTGGGGCGCACGATGCCGAGGCCGCCCAGCGGAATCAGAATGTCCGAGGCCACCGTGTTGGTGTCAATGCTCCCCTGTTCATCCGCCAGGAAGCCCTGCACCCGCATGCCGGTGCCCGGATCAATCAACAGGCCGTTCGCGTTCAGCGTAAACGACCCATCGCGCGAGAAGGCGCGCTTGGTCCCGTCGCTGAGCACGAAGAACCCGTTGCCCTGGATTGCCAAATCGGACGACACACCGGTCGTGAGCAGTGAACCCTGATCAAAATCCACGTCAATGCTCGCGATTTGGACCCCCAAGCCCACTTGCTGCGGGTTGGTGCCGCCAAAGGTGCCCACGGGCGCGGAACCGCCCCGGATGGTTTGCGAAAACAAATCCTGAAATAGGGCGCGCGAGCTGCGGTACCCAACGGTGTTGACGTTGGCGATGTTCGCCGCCACCACGTCGAGCCGGCGCTGATGCGCCTGCAATCCCGTCACGCCTGTAAACAATGCTGTTCCCATACGTGCATATTCCTTATAGGTGACGCCGCGTCGGTCATTCAGCGGCGCTCAAGCCTCCCCGGACGGGGGCCGGCCTGTTTACTTCAGTTGAGGATGGCGGAACCGATGTCTTCGGCACCACCACGGCGCTATCTATGTTGGTGAATATCGTGTTTCCGGCTTCCTGGTTGGGAAGCGCGGTAATCACGGTGCGGTTGGGCACGTTGACCACCAGGGCCACACGGTCCAACAGAAAAAGGGATTCGCGGGCGCCTTTGGCCGCCGCTTGGTCCAGGGCCTTGCCAATGCCCGTCACTTCTTCGGTGGACAGCTCTATCCCGCGGCTCTCCAGGCGCTGGCGCGCATGCGCGGAAAAGCGGACTTCGCCCTTCTGACGCAAGGTCTGCTCGAGCACCAGCGCGAACTTCTCCGCCACCGGATGGCGGATGGATTTCCCCGGCGCCACCGTGGATGCAGCCGTCACGGAACGGAGTTGAAGCGCCTCTATCATGATGCCTTCTTCCCCGTCTTGGCGGTGTCCGTATCCGGGGCCTCCGTGGATATGCTCAACACGCCGGTCATGGGCATTTGCTTGCCGTCCACCGTCAAGATGACAATGCTGTCATCCAGCGTCACGGACTCCACAATGCCGGAGGATACCTTCCCCTCCGCGTTTATGCCCTTTACATACTTGCCCAGCATGCCCTGCGCGGAAATGAAGTTCAGTTGGTCCACGTTGCCCGTGAGATATTCCATCGTTGTGTTCATGGCCTCGAAACTCTCGTTCAGATTGTTCATCTGCTCGAGCGACGAGAACTGGGCCAACTGCGCAATCATCTCCGTGTTATCCATCGGCGACATGGGATCCTGATTCTGCATTTGCGTTACCAACAACCGCAAAAACGCATCCCGGTCCAATGTCTGCGTGCCACTCGTGGTGTCATTCTTCGAGTCCGACGCCTTCGCGGCGGACGCCGCCTTCGCCGTGGCGGCCGTTTTTGCCGCCGTGGCCGCCGTTGTTTTTGTGGACCCGCTTGCGGCGGCGGACTTGGCCGCCTCCTTTTGCACGGCGAGCAATTTGGTCCGCAGCAGCGAGGTCACCTGTTGCCAGGCCGCCTCCCGTTGCGCTGTACTCGCCCCAAGCGTGCCCGCGCTGTTCGCGCGAAACGTCACTAACGCATTCATAGGTTGTTTGCTCCTTTCTAGACAAACACATTCAAGGCGCCTTGATGCGCCGGCAAGCGCCGTGGCGCGGACAGGGTGTCACCCACCGGCCCGGCATACGATTTGACGGAATACGCCGGAATGCGCACGGGCGCATCTTGCC
>CAYXPO010000065.1:0-13064 GCA_964466925.1 uncultured Nitrospirales bacterium | reverse complement strand
CGCGGGGAAACAACATTACCCGAACAGGCGAATCCAGTGAAAGAGAATCCGCCGTTCCCAGTGTATTTAGAGGATCATGCATCGTGGTCATATACATTGCTTTCCGGAAACGTGAATAAATGATTTTTGTATCAACTATATCAGTTGATGGTACAATAGCAAATAAATAAGGGCTTAGCTTATGAAACAGTACGAATTCACTGTAATATATGAACTTGATGAGGATGGACGTGTATTGGCACTATGTCCAGCCCTTCAAGGGTGTTACGCTGAAGGAGAAACAGAAAAAGAAGCCAAAGAGAACATATTAGAAGCAATCCAAGCCCATATTGAGTCCCGATTAGCGCATGGTGATCCAATCTATGAAGAGATTGGAACGGTTAAAGTTGCTATAGCAGTATGAGTCCGAAATTGCCGCATCTCACTTCGCGCGAAGTGGTCCATTTGATTGAATCAAACGGATTTTTAAAGGATCGACAAGCAGATAGCCATGCCGTATATTATCATCCGGATGGACGCCGTATAACGGTTCCTATTCATAATGGCCGCACAGTGGAGATAGGTTTGCTTCGTCAAATTTTGAAAGACGCGGAAATTGACCCTTCGGGTTTACGCAGATAGTTTTGATCATCTCCGGCCTTCTACCCCTTGAAATGTGCAATGAATAGCGATTATCGCCTATACAGACGCGCGCCTTTCGACCGCGAGCGCTGCACTCAATGCGGGGAATGTCTCTCGCAATGCCCTGTATTGCGTTTCCCCGAGGACTCGGCAAAACAGGCGATACAAAATCTCACCGAATGTTTCTTTGAAAAGGGAAAAACTTCAAAAGAGGCACAGCAGGTAGTGTCTCAATGTACCAGTTGTTTTTCCTGCAACGTGACCTGCCCGGAAGACTGCCGTCCGGCGAACCTGATTCTCGACCTCTGGTACAAACAGTACAAGAAGAAAGGCCTGCCGGAACGGGCCCGGTATTTTCTGCCGCACAGTGTGCCCAATTTCCGAACCTACGTTATGGAGCGGCATCCCCAGGATGAACAGCAGGCCGTGGAATCGTGGAAGAGTCTGGACCCCGTGGAGGAAATTTTCTATCCGGGATGCAATATCATCGCCTCGCCGTATTTGACGTTTTCGCGGATTTTCGAGGGCATGACCATCCGGGGCGCCTTGGAGCATTGCTGCGGGGAAATGTATTTCCGGATGGGATTGTATGATCAGGTCGAGCAAACCGCGCGGAAGACCACCCGGTATTTCCAGAACTTGGGCGTGAAACGGGTGTACATGCTCTGCACGGCCGGACTGAACCTGTTCACGAACGTCCTGCCGCAATTCGGCGCGGATTTTGAAGGCATCACCTTTGTGCCTTTCCTGAAAACTCTATACGAGCGGCTGGCGGCGGGCGATTGGCCGATTGTAAAACGGTTCGACGGCAAGACGGTCACCGTGCAGGATTCCTGTCACGGGAAATTGTATGAACCGGGATTTTGCGAGTGGTCCCGCAAAATCCTCACGCTGCTGGGATTTGAAATTCGCGAAGCGGAATACAACCGGCAGGCCGCGGTATGTTGCGGCATCGGCTCGGGGTTTTCCCATGCGGCCTCCTATGGGATGTTGAACATGGCGCGCGGGCAGCGTCTCTGCCGGAACAATGCCGGAAGGCCGGGCGCGGATTGCATTGCCGCCTATTGCGCGGGATGCCTGGAGATGATGTCCGCCGCGCGCGCGGTGTATTGGGACCGCACGCCGGTGTATCATGTGCTTGAATTGATTCAGGAGGCCATTGGCGAAACACCGCGCCGCCGGCAGGGGCGTATTGCCTTCGATTTCGTCAAAGGGACCTTGTTTAATCAGAAGCAAAGCGGCCGCCGGTTCTTCGTGCCGCCATTGGAGTAAACATGGCGTTAAAACCGTTCGCGCTCTCAAAAGAGTTTCTCCGGGACCGCTGCGACTGCTGCGGCGTGTGCCTGCACCGATGCCCGGTGTTTTCATTCCCGATGGAAGCGGCGCGGGCCGAAATGAAGGCGCTGGTGGAGGGGAGAACTTCACGCGTCCTGGAGCATTGCACGGGGTGCATGGCCTGCAACAGCTATTGCCCAACCCAGGCCAATCCCCACACATTGATTCTTTCACGCTGGGGCGAACGGTGCCGGAAGGAAGGCCTCCCGCAACGCGCCGCGCTGGTGCTCCCCTATCAAAAGCCCAATGTATACACCCTGATGATCGAACGGCTTCCGGAACAGGAACGCGCGCTTGTGGAGCAATGGCGCGAGAACTGGCTGCACCCGAACGGCAGTCCCACCATGATTTTTGCGGGATGCAACCTGCTCTTGATGCCGGGCATGGCGGATTCCAAAATATTCGCGGGAATCCCCATTTTTGGCGCGCCCGAATTGTGCTGTGGCGAGCCGCTCTACCGCATGGGCTATTGGGACGCGGAACGGGCCGTCGCCAAACACATTCAAGCCGCCTTCCGCCGCATGCCGGTGCAAACCATGATCTTCCCCTGCCTGGCCTGTCTGCACATTTTCAAACACGTGTATAAGGACGTGTTTGATGTGTCCTTTGGCTTTGAGATGATCTCGATGGAGGAATGGATTCTGGACCGCATCGAGCGGGGTGAACTTTCCGTGACGCCGCTCAACCAACGCGCGGTGATTCATGATAATTGCTGGCCCAAGGCATCGGGCGATTTCTATTTTGATCGTGTAAGGACTCTGTTGGATCGCTTGGGGGTGACTGTCGTCGAGCCGAAACATACCCGGGAAAACGCCTTGTGTTGCGGCATGTGCGCCCCCGCGGCCCAATTCCGGTTGCGCGACGCCCTGCGCGCGGCCAAAGCGCGGCTGCGCGAATTCGAGGAAACGGATGCCGATATGGTGATTGATTATTGCGGCGGCTGCGACTGGCTGTTCGCCGTGGTGCGGCGCCTGGTGTTTTCGCGAAGTCCCAAACCCATTTATCACCTGCTGGACGTGGTGCGGATGGCGGCGGGCGAAGCGCCTCGGCATGAAAGCCCGGCCCTGGCCAAGGCGATTGTGCGGACGGTGGGTCCGCGCCTGATCAGCAGTTATATGACCCCGCGGCGGTTTCATATCGAACACATCATGGAACAGCCGGTCGGGCGCGAAGAACGGGACTGAAGGGCGGTTATTCCGGAAACGCGTTCCGTATTTCAATGATTTCCTGAATGTTCCCCAGGAAGACATCCACAAGATCGGGATCAAATTGCTTCCCGCGCTGCGTGCAGAAATAGTCCACAATACGGTCAAAATCCCAGGCTTTTTTATAGACGCGGTCCACGCCCAGCGCGTCAAATACGTCCGCAATCCCGACAATCCGCCCATAAATGTGGATTTCTTTGCCCTGCAATCCAAGCGGGTAGCCTTGTCCGTCGAACCGTTCATGATGCTGCAAGGCAATAATGGCCGCGGCCTGAAGCACGGACCCCTTGCTCACCTTCAGCATGTCATGCCCGATTTGCGTGTGGGTCTTGATGATCTCGAATTCATCCCTGGTGAGTTCTTCGGGCTTGTTCAAGATCGCGTCGGGAATGCCCACCTTGCCCACGTCGTGCAACGGAGAGGCCAGACGAAGCACTTCATATTCCGCGAGGGAAAAATTGCATTTGCGCCCCAGCAGCTTGGAATACTCCGCCACGCGCTTTACGTGGTTCCCCGTCTCCCGCGAGCGCGTTTCCACAATTTCACCCAGCGTGAACACGATTTCCCGCTGGGCGTCCTCGATATCGCGGATAAGGCGGACGTTTTCCATGGCCGCCGCCGCGTGATTGGCCACAATACTCAGGGTCTTCAGATCGCTTTCCGTGAACTTCCGGTTGTTGCGCTTTTCCGTCACATTCAGCACCGCAATCACTTGGGCCTGGCTGGCCGCGGAAATCGAGCCTTCCTGAAGCTGCGCCCCCTTGCGTTCCAGCGGCACGGAAATGAACGAATCACTGGGAAGCTGCAAACTGAGGCCCCGGATGTCCGGAAGGTCCTGCATGCTGGAGACCAGCAGCGGCTGCACTTTTTGCGCCACCATTCCCGATATGCTGTTTTTCATGGAGGCCGTGAACCGGTGCGCGCCGCGGGGCAGCCCCACGCTCCGCACCACTTCCAGCGCCTGCCCTTCCTCATTCATCAGCATAATCGAGCCCCGCTGCGCGTCCACCCGGTCCAGCGCCGCGCGGAGCACGAAGTCCAGCAGGTTCTCCTCGTCCCGGATCGAGGCAATGCTCTCGCTGATCTTGAACAGTTCGGAGATTTCTTTCAGCCGCGTGTTTTCCGTAATCAGCCGGCGCCGTTCCAGCGCGTTGGACACCGCCAGCTTGATCTCGCTGAGATTGAAGGGCTTCAACACATAATCGTACGCCCCTTCCTTCACCGCGGCCCGCGCCGTTTCGAGCGTCGCATAGCCCGTCATGACAATCGGCACAATGCTCGGGTCCACCTTGTGGGCTTCATGAATCAGGGCAAGGCCGTCCATTTCCGGCATCATGATGTCCGTAAACAACACCACGAAATCATCCCCCTTCTTCAACACATCGAGCGCCTCTTTGCCATTCGGCGCCAGCTCCACGGAAAACCCCTCGTCCGTCAGAATATCGTGCATTAACTCACGAATGACAACCTCGTCATCCACCACCAGTATCCGGTCTTCTTTTGCCATAATTCACGTATTCCCGAGCCAAAACATGCCTTATCATACCAAAAGGATGACAAATTCCGTTAATGCGTTTTTCGACCGCCCCGGCGGCGCGCTTTCTGGAGCGCCGCGCGCACTTGGCGCGGAGCCGTTCCGCCGGTCTGATCCCGCCGCCGGACCATGGTTTCAGGCGTCAGCGCGCGCAGGGCATCGTCCGAAAACAACGGGGAAAACCGGCGCAATTCGCTCAAGGTCATTTCGGACAAGTCCTTCCCCTCGTGCGTGCAATGCAGCACGATTTTCCCCACCAGTTCATGGGCCGCCCGGAACGGCATCCCCTTCGCCGCCAGATAATCCGCAAGGTCGGTTGCCTCCATGAACCCCTTCCGCAGCGCCGCCCGGACCGTTTCACGCTTCACCGTAATGGAAGGAATCATGCGCGTGAAAACCTCCAGGCACAACTGAACCGTGTCCGAGGCGTCGAAGACCCGCTCCTTGTCTTCCTGGAGATCACGGTTGTAGGTCATCGGCAGTCCCTTCATCAAGGTCAACAGCGCCATCAAATCACCGTACACCCGCCCGGTTTTTCCGCGCACCAGTTCCGCCACATCCGGATTCTTCTTTTGCGGCATGATGCTCGAACCGGTCGTGAACGCATCCCCAATCTCGACAAAGCCGAATTCCTGGCTCGACCATAAAATCAATTCTTCGCACAAGCGCGACAAGTGCATCATGACCAAGGAGGCGTTCGCGCAGAACTCGATCAGATAGTCCCGGTCGCTTACCGCATCCATGCTGTTCGCGGAGACCGCATCGAACCCCAGCGCTTTGGCCACCAGCGCGCGATCAATCCGGTGCGGCGTTCCCGCCAGCGCGGCCGAACCCAGCGGCATGACGTTCACGCGCTTGCGCAATTGCGAAAACCGTTCCGCGTCCCGTCCGAACATTTCCACATAGGCCAGCACATGGTGCGCCAACAACACCGGCTGCGCATGCTGCATATGGGTGAAGCCCGGCATGATTACATCCAAATGCGCCTCCGCGAAACCGGCCAGCGCCTGACGCAGTGCCTGAAGCCGGTCCAGAACATGATCCGTCTGATCCCGCGCCCACAAACGCACGTCCGTGGCCACCTGATCATTGCGGCTGCGCGCGGTATGAAGCTTTTTCCCCGCATCGCCAATCCGGCGCACCAGTTCCGCCTCAATATTCGTGTGCACGTCTTCCAGGGCCCGCTTCCATTTCATTTTTCCCGAGGCAATGTCCCGCGCTATGGATTCCAGCCCCTGTACAATTTTTTGCGCCTCGCGCTTGGGAATGATGCCGCACGCCCCCAGCATCCGCGCATGCGCCACACTCGCGCGGATGTCCCACGGCGCCAGCCGCGCGTCATACGACACCGACTCGCCCAGTTGTTCCACCAAACGGTCCGTCTTTTCCGTAAATCGCCCACCCCAAAGTTTTGCCATGGCTCGTCCTTCCGCTCGTTTGCGTTATCGTACCGTTTTGCCGCAGGAACTTCCACCCGCGCTTTTTCCGTACCAAACGCGTGGCACGGTCAAGACCGTCCCCGGTCTTGGCTGTGGAGACGCGCATATACCCCCGACAGATTTTCCGCGTACCGGTCCAGCGAGAAGAGCCGCTCCGCGCGTTCCCGGCCCCGCGCGCCAAGTTCCTGACGCTTCCCGGAATTCACCAGCAAGTCTTTCAACGCGGCATACAGGCCAAGGCTGTCATTCGGCTGGCACAACACGCCCGCATCCCCGGCGATTTCCGGGATCGCGCCGGACCATGTGCTGATCACCGGAACCCCGCACGCCATCGCCTCGATCAACGACATACCGAACTGTTCCTGCCATTCGGGCGTGGCAATGCTGGGCAAAACGAAAACATCCGCCGCCCGAAACACTTCCGGCATCCGGTCGTAGGGCAGCGCGCCGGGAAAGCAACAAGCCGGGCCAATTCCCAACCGGGCCACAAGCTGTTCCACGCGGTTTTTTCCGGGACCGGAGCCGATGGCCAACAGCCGGATGCGTTTATGTTTCAACGAGGCATCTCCAAGCAATTCCCGTAACGCCAGCAACAGAAAATCAATGCCCTTGCGCGGCAGGAACCAGCCCACAAAAAGGATGACGAACTCGTCTTCGTCAATCTGAAAATGTTCGCGCCGGCTACTCCGCCCCGGCGAAAACACCTCCAGGTCCACGCCCGGCGCCATCAAAACGATTTTTTCCCGATCGGCCCCCTCAACCAGCAGCATGTTCCACGAACGTTCGGTATGCACGATAAAACGGTCCGCCTGGGCAATGGCCCGCCGCTTCGTTTCAACACGCGCCGCCGTTTGCTCCATGTTGAACGGGATATTGTCCCACACCATCAAGCATACCGGGACGTTCCATTTTTCCCGCGCCATGAGCGCCTCGGCGGTCCACTCGGTGAACAGTTCCCACGATTGGATCACGTCAAACCCCTGCAACCGATCATGAAACGGCAGCAGGCGCGGTTCCCTCCGGCCATACCGTTCCCGCAGGATGTTTTTCGCGCGAAGCCATGCCGGGCCGGCTTGGGTGTCAAAATAAATGCGCTCCGCGGGAAACGAAAGGGTATCGGCTCCGCGTTCGGTGAAGTGCCGCTGGATTTCCGATTCCGCCCGGAACGCCGTGACTTCGGGCGCGGGCCGGAGCCGCTCAAACACCCGCAAATGCCATGCGCTGAAGCGGTTGCCGGCCAGAAGCGCGAGTTTCATGAGCCTTTGCCCCAAAATTTCGCTTCCAGAAGGCGGCGGGCGGCCTCACGGTCATCCGGGATGTCAATATGCCGCGTCCGGCATTTCTGCTCATATTCCTCCAGGGTGCAGATCACCCGCGCCGGGTTGCCCGCCGCCACCGTGTTCGGCGGGATGTCGCCCGTCACCACGCTGCACGCCCCCACAATGGCATTGGGGCCAATCGTGACATGCGGCAGGATGGTGGCCCGCACCCCAATCTGGCAATTGTCCCTGATCTCGATGGGGCCGAAGGCCGTCAGCGAAGCATACTTGTCCTGAAAGGGATAGGTAAGGTCATGGTTCACGAACGTGACATCATTCGAGATGCATACATGGTCCCCGATATGAATTAGCCAGGGTTCCGAACCGAAATTACTGGTATAAATCCGGCACTTTTCCCCGATTTGAACCCCCATCTCCCGCAAGGTGCGAATCACCGTGTCCTGCGAACCGTAGCGAAGTTTCAGCTTTTGGAGTATGCGTCCTAGGCCCATCCGGAGATTACCCCGTTAGTCATGGCTGCCCGGCCTCGTTTACCCGGTTACCCAAAATGACGCTTGAAATAGGCGGGATTGTCAAGGCACTTCAGTTCAAACTTCAAAAACCGCGCCACCTCCTCCTCCGTGATCTCGCCTCGATCCTCCATGTACTCAGGCGCATCGCTGACCTCCTGCCGCCAGGGACGCGGCCCCTCGAAGGCGCGTTGCAGGCCCTCCTCCATGCCCTCCATGATCCGCCCCAGCAGGCTCGGGTCCAGAAATTCCGCGATAATGTTCGCCAAATGCGCTTTTCGTTCCTCGAAGGAGCCTTGCTCGATGATGCGGCGGCTCAGGGGAATTACTTTGTCTCTGAAAAGCACGCAAAGTTCATGGCAGGCGGGACAGGGCATGACGACCACCACATCCCGGGGGACCTTGGACGTTACGATCCGATGTGATTTGCAGTGTGGACATACCACTTTGTCCATATTGGCCCATTCCTTACTGATCGCGCCAAGTAAACCGGCATCACAATACTCTATTCGAGGGGGAACTGTCAAATTCGCCTCAGGCAGGAAGGGGGTTTGCCAGGGGATTTTTCCCCGAACTGCGCATCAGACTCACCGTTTTCCATAGCGCAGCAGCAGCGCCAGATCAAGCGGCCCGGGCTTGGGCCGGTAATTCAGGTAGTAGGTGAGTATGCGATCGCGGAGTTGGGGTTCATAGACAGCGAGGGGCAGCCAGCGGGCGGCGATGCCGATATGGGAGCCCGGTTCATAAGCTCCTGTGCCATTGATACTGGTCATGAGAATGCCATCCGCGCGGCGGGCATAGCCATCCATAGCGGTTTTGGCAAAGTGTTTCATGTCTTCAGCAGTGAATATCTCATTGTCGTTCGCCAAAGTGAACATGACTTCCATGGTAAGCCCGCCGTGGGAACTGTCTTCGCCTTTGATGTCTTCGCGGGCGCGGGGTTCGGTGACGGGTTGTTCGGGAAGCGCATAGGGCCAGTAGTAGGCGCCGTCCGTGCCCACGGTGAGCCGGTTCTTCATGTAGTGGCCGATGGCACGGGCGTGATCGCGGTGCGCGGTGTCTCCGGAGACCTTCCAAGAAATCCACAGCGCCCAGCCCATGGCGCTCAGGCGATTGCCCGGCAGCGGTTTGTTTTCCAGCGAATTTTCCTGGTCCAAGCCCACGTAATGTCCCGCGCCCGCCTCGGGACCGTCACGCCACTGCCGGTCATGCTCTCCAAGCGCTGCTTTCGCACCATCGAGGATTTGCTGATATTCATCGCCGAGTTGTTCCTTCAATGCGGGAACCTCCTTGGCCAGCAGCAGGAAATCAAGGATGGGCGCGGCGATGATGCCGGTGTGCACGGCAAAGAGGGCGCGTCCGCGTTCCGCATAGATATCGCAGCCCCATGCCTTCACCACGCGCTCGTTCCAGAGCTTCTTGCCAATTTTATCATCCGTCGCCGCCAACACCGCACGGATGCAGCGCAGGTTGGCGTCAAGATACTTCCGATCCCCCGTGGCGCGGAACATTTCATTGAGCGAGATCATTCGATAGGAGAGCCCCCACGCAATGCCACCCTTGTCATTGCTGACATTCTCCAAGGCCTTATCCAGATTCTCGCCAAAATACAATTCATCATAACGTTGCGGCGTGGCATAAACGTCCGGCGTGGGCGGCGTTTCCACCTTGGGAAACGCTTTCAGAAATTTTGCAATGTAGTCCTGGTCCGGATCCACAGCGGATTGCGCAAAGGAGAACAAGGAACACGCCAACAAAAAAATTGCACCCAAAACCCATTTAGCCATATAGCCCGCTCTCTCCTTGTTGTAGTTCTCCGGGTTTGGAAAAGCCCATCGGATGACATAACGCAATGCACCTATTAAACGTAGACTTTTGCATGCGAAAACGCAAACGGCAAAAATATTCATTCGCGCAAAGACGCTCAACCATAAAGAACTACTGTATGCCGGCCCGGGAGGTTGATATTCTTAGGCGGGGTGTTGCACACTGATGTTCACAACAATCCGGGGAGAGTACGATGATCTACAAACAGCTTGGCAAGACGGACCTGATAGTGTCGCGGATTTGTTTCGGGTGCTGGCAATTGTCGCCGCGTTTCTGGGGCGAGGTGCCGCTGGAACCTTGGCGCAAGGCCCTCCACAAGGCCGTGGACCTTGGCGTGAATTTTGTCGACACCGCCGCCGCCTATGGCGAAGGATATTCCGAAACCTGCCTGGGCGATGCGTTGGCGGACGGCCACCTGCGGAACAAGTTTTACCTCGCCACAAAGGTGTATTGGAATTTCCAGACCGCCGAGCGGTATCCCGATACGTCGTATGAATATATTGTTAAAGAATGCGAGGATTCCCTGCGCCGCATGAAGACGGAGTGCATCGATCTCTATCAGATTCATGCGTGGGACCCCCTGACGCAGCCGGACGAGGTGGCGGCGGCGCTCGGCAAGCTGAAGAAAGAAGGGAAGATTCGCTGGGCGGGCGTGAGCAACATGAACGTCGAACAGATGAGCGTGTACCGCGCAGTGTTCGACGTCGAGTCCTTGCAGCCGCATTACAACCTGCTCGCGCGGGAAATCGAACTGCGCGAGCTGCCGTACTGCCTGGAACACCGCATCGGCGTGATTCCCTATTCTCCGTTGTACCGCGGCCTGCTCACCGGGAAATACACGCGGGACACCACGTTCACCGACAGCCGCGCCACGTACGATCTATATGTGGGCAAGGCCTTCCACCGCATGCTCGATGCGCTGGAAGAAACGAAAAAGATCGCAGCGGAGTTGGGATTGACCATGGCGCAACTCGCCATCCGCTGGATTCTCACCCAGCCCGCCGTCACCAGCGCGATCGTTGGCATCAAGACCCCCGAACACATTGAATCCATTGTCCCCGCGGCCGACGCGGCATTGCCCATCCCCGTCTGGCACCGCGTGGCGAACATCCTCGACACCGCCCGTAAAGAAGCCGCAGCGATGAAGTAACAATCTCACCTCGTTCCCAAGTTGTACTTGGGAACGCCCTTGTCTTCAAAGTTGTACTTTACCGCTACATCTCATTCCCAAGTTGTACTTGGGAATGCCTTGTCTTCAAAGTTGTACTTTGCCGCTTACTTCTTCGCAACCGGATTCGTCCACACCGCCCAAAACACCGGGCCGGTTTCCTTTTCCGCATATTCGTTGATGATCCCGCCCATGTAGAAATCGTCAATGGAAGATTCCAGTGCCATCCGGTGGGTATCACCCGCCTTAAACGCACGCAATGTCCCGCCCACGTCTTCCACGCGCTTATCCTTGACCTTGGCGCGCGGCTTCAACGGATTGTAATGCCCGACGAGGATGGTGTCCGAGTCCAATTTCCCACGATGCACCTGCAGCACTTTGTATTTCAGCACATACGCATAATCATAAAGATTGTTGGGAGGAAATTCGCCGGGAATTTCCACCAGTTGCGCGGTAACTTCAATACTGCCCCGTTGGGTGACCTGTGCATCGTTCCCATCCGCGGGAAGTTTCGAGCAGGCCAGGGGAAGGCTCAAAAAGGCGAGGGTGATAAGGGGTACTGCGTACTTCATGTCATTTTCCAATCTCGGTGTAGGTCCAATAAGGTTCCCAGGCGGATTCCAGCCATACAATGGGGCCATTTTTCGTGTTGGGATGCAAGGCGCGGAGGTCGTTGCTGTCGCCGGTGATGTTCGGGGTGTCGGCCATGCGCAAGATGCCCATGGGCGCGCCATCGCCCGTCGATCCGCTGCCGTCCTTCGGGCCTTTGGTGAACAGCACATACTGTCCGTCCGGCGAGAGTTGCCCGCCATACATATGGCCGCCGTCCTCGCCGTACAACAGTTTTTGTTCCTGGCCGTCACCCGAACACATCCACAATTGGGTGTAGCCATAGCCTTTGTCCCCGGGCTGGCCCTTGGGCCGCGAACTCAGGATGATGTGCGTGGAATCCGGGCACCAGTCCGGCGTGCAATTCTGATACTGCCGGACCACATTCTTCTCACCCGTTTCCGCATTTACCCGGACCACCGTCCACGATTGGCCGCCATGGTTGCCGGTGCCGCAGAACCATTTCCCGTCCGGCGACCAAAACAACTGCTGGTAAATGCCCTGGCGCGGCACTTCCCGCAGCACTTTCTTTGTGTCGAAATCCACTATGTTGATGCCTTTTTTATCCAGACAGGCCAACTGCTTTCCATCCGGCGACCAGGAAGCCCAGGGGAATTCCGCTTCGCCCCCATATTCCACGGCATTCGTGCCGTCCAGGCTGCTTACCATAAGCTGACCCTGAAACCCCCATTTGTCATGGTCTATGACGGAACCTTTGGCAAAGCGGCGGTACAGCATGCGTTTGCCATCCGGCGCCACCCGCGGCGCGGCTTCCTCATAATCGGGGGTATTGGTGATATTGCGTTTTTCACTGCCGTCGGGACGCGAGACAAACAGGTCCCACGACCCGCCCGTGCCCCGCGCACCGTAAATAAGCCATCCCTTGTTCTTAATTTCCCTGGCGAGGTCCGCCGCCGGGTCATTCTGGGCGTACGCCCCACACCACCCTGTCAGTATCATCGCCGCTGCCACTAACACGCGTTGAAACATCCGTACCTCCTCGCTTGGTTAAACGGGGGTATTATACCGTTTGGTGCAGTGATTTTATAGACGGCCTTTGTGCATTGTGGCCCCCTTTTGCGGGGAACAACCATCGTTCAGAAAAATTACCCTGTCATCCATGGCCGCCGATCACTTGGCGGCACTATCGCGTACCGCTTCCGGCGCTTCTTTTTTCTTCTCGGGGCGTGGCGGCAACTCCTGAGAATCGGAAATTTTTCGGAAGACAAGCTGATCATCCTGAACCCACGCCGCCTTAATCTTTGATGTTTTCTTCAGGAATTTCCGGACGTGTTTCGTGGTATCCGTGAAATAAATCCAATTGTGGCGGCTTTCGTTCTGATCATACAAAAGGTGACGGACGGCGCGGGGGTGCTTCACCAGGTAGCCCTCCAGCCATTCCATATTGAAACCGCTGATTTTCAGTTCCGGCCCGGTGGAAGTCAGCCAAGCGAACATGTGGACCGGCATGATCATCCCGCCGCCTTCCTTGGTCCCACATTCCTCCACAAAGGCGTCGGCAAACAGTTTTCCACCG
>CAYXPO010000064.1:0-13100 GCA_964466925.1 uncultured Nitrospirales bacterium | reverse complement strand
GATATTTTGGATCAATTGGAGGAAATCCTGATCGAGGCGGATGTCGGTGTGGATACCACGATGGGCATCATCGAGGACATGAAGAAAATGGCCCGGGAAAAGGGCCTTTCCTCGCCGGAAGAGTTGTACAGTGCCCTGAAGGAGGAAATGATCCGGCTGCTCGAACCGGGCGATCATGCGCTGCATTGGACCGCCCCGGAAAAGCCGCATGTGACGCTGATCACCGGTGTCAATGGATCCGGCAAAACGACCACGGCGGGGAAATTGGCCGCGAAATTGCGTGCGGAAGGAAAAACGGTGTTGCTGGGGGCGGCGGACACCTTTCGCGCGGCGGCGGCGGACCAACTCGCCATTTGGAGTGAACGATCGGGCGCGGACCTGATCCGCCACAAGGAAGGGGCCGATCCGGCCTCGGTGGCGTATGACGCCACGGATGCCGCCATTGCGCGGGGCACGGACAATCTCCTGATTGACACGGCGGGCCGCCTGCACACCAAAGTGAATCTCATGGAGGAAATGAAGAAAATACAACGGGTGATCCGGAAACGATTGCCGGACGCCCCGCATGAGGTGCTTCTGGTGCTGGACGCCACCACCGGCCAGAATGGATTGCAGCAGGCGCGGTTGTTTACCGAAGCCTTGAATGTGACCGGCATTGTGCTGACAAAGCTTGACGGCACGGCCAAAGGGGGGATGATAGTGGCCATTCAGAAGGAATTGGGCATTCCCATCAAACTTATCGGGGTGGGCGAAACGATTGACGACTTGCAGCCGTTCAATGCGCGGGAGTTCATTAACGCGCTGTTTGAGTAACCGAAGCGGCGCGGATTTTCCGCGCGCCATTTTTCGGGGGTGGTATGAGTAAACGTACATGGGCCTGCGTAGTGTTATTCATGGCGTCCGCCGGAATGGGGTTTTCGTGCATGGCGAAGGAGGCCGACGAGGCGCGGGAACTGGTCCGGCGCATCCTGCCCCGGCAGGCGGCGGCGTTCCAAATCGAACAACTCGAACCGGAAAACGGGCACGATGTATTTGAAATGGAAAGCGTGGGGGGAAAGATTGTTTTACGGGGGACCACCGGCGTGGCGATTGCCTCCGCATTGAATCATTATCTCAAGGAGTATTGTCACGCAAGCGTATCGGTGTTCTGGGGCGATCAACTCAACCTGCCTGGTCCGCTTCCCGCCGTGCCCCAAAAAATCCGGATGGTCACCCCACTAAAGTACCGGTATTGCTTCAATTATTGCTGTTTCAGTTATTCCATGGCATGGTGGGGCTGGCCGGAATGGGAGCGGGCCATTGACTGGATGGCATTGAACGGCATCAACATGCCCCTGGCAGTCACGGGCCAGGAATCGGTTTGGCGGAAAGTGGGACTGCGCCTGGGCTTGAGCGAGGAGGAAATGCGGGATTTCTTTGTGGGGCCGGCCTATCTGCCGTTTGGGTGGATGGGTTGTATTGACGGGTGGGCGGGGCCGCTGGCGAATTCCTGGATTCAGCGCCATGCGGCATTGCAGAAGAAAATTCTGAAGCGGGAACGCGCCTTGGGCATGACACCGGTGCTGCAGGGGTTCACGGGGCATGTGCCCGCGGCCCTGAAGAAAAAATTCCCGGAGGCGGTGCTTCAACAATTGCCGAGTTGGTGTGGTTTTCCGGGAACCGTGTTTCTGGATCCGGGGGATCCACTGTTTGAGCAGGTGGGCAAAATATTCGTGGAAGAGCAAACCCGTCAATTTGGGACGGATCATTTGTATGCTTCGGATACCTTCATCGAGATGAGCCCGCCAAGCGAGGAACCCGCCTTTCTGGACCGCATGGGGAAGGCGGTATATGGCGCGATGGCGGCGGGGGACCCGGAAGCGGTCTGGGTCATGCAGGGCTGGCTGTTTGTCAACAATCCGGCGTTCTGGAAACCGCCGCAAGCCAGGGCGCTGCTGGGTTCCGTGGCGGCGGATCGTCTTATCCTGCTGGACCTCCAATGTGAATCCCGGCCCGCCTGGAAAATCACGGAGTCGTTTTATGGGAAACCGTGGATTTGGTGCATCGTTCAGAGCTTTGGCGATCAAGTAAGTCTGCATGGCGGCCTGCCTCAAATTGCCGAGGGGCTGCCGGGGGCCGTGCAAAGCGCGGACCGGGGGAGACTGTGCGGGGCGGGGTACATCATGGAAGGGCTGGGGCACAATCCGGTGGTATATGATTTGATGAGCACCCTGATGTGGACTCCGCAAACGGTGGACTTGCACGAATGGATTGCGCGGTATGCGGCACGGCGGTATGGGCGCGCCGATGAACGTGCCGCCGCCGCGTGGCGAAACCTGTTGGAAACCGCCTACTGCGTGCCAGGGCAGACGGGGTCCGTTATTTGCGGACGGCCTTCGCTGCAAACGGACTTTGCCTGGAATGACGCGCAGCGGCCCTATGATCCCAAGAAACTGGCGGAAGCCTGGAGATTGCTTTTAGAGGCGGGGGATGCATTGGGCGCCGCGGACACGTATCAATACGATCTTGTGAATCTTACGCGGCAGATTCTCAGCAACCATGCCGGCGCGCTGCATGGTGCGCTGGCGGCGGCGTATCAATCAAAAGACGCGGCGAATCTTAAGGATGCCGGAAACCGTTTTCTGGCTCTTTTTGATGCGCTGGAAGAGATTCTGGGGACCCGGCGCGAGTTTCTTTTGGGACGGTGGCTGGACCAGGCCGCGCGTTGGGGGAAGAATGACGAAGAACGCGCGCATTATGCGTGGAACGCCCGCAATCAAATCACGCTGTGGGGTCCGGCGGACAGCCTTCTGCATGATTATGCCAGCAAACAATGGGCGGGGATGATACGGGGCTTCTACCGGGTTCGCTGGCAGCGCTTTATCGAGGCGCTGGAACGTTCCCTGGCGGACAATGCGCCACTGGATGAAAAGGCCTTTGAACAGCAGAGCCGTGAATGGGAAAACCAATGGACGCATGGGATGGAATCCTATCCCACGGAACCAAGGGGGGATGCCCTCGCGATAGCGCGGCGGCTTTTTGAAAACTATCATACCGTCATCCACGCGCAATAGCGGTTAATCCGGTTTCAATACGGCCAACAACTATGCGTGTTTCACGCGCGGCCCGTCGGCGGTGTCTTCGATGACCCAGCCGTCCGCCAGCAGTTGTTTGCGAATGGCGTCCGCCCGTGCGAAATCCTTGTTGCGCCGCGCCTGCTGCCGTTCCATGACCAGATCGAGCACCGCCTGCGGCGCGCGGTCTTCCGCGGGCGGGGCGAACAGCCCCGTGACCGCATTCAGGCGATCCAGCAGCGCCAGGGCATTTCTGGCGCCTTCTACGCCCACGCCGCCATCATCCACGAGTTTGTTTACGTCGCGGATGAAGTCGAAGATGGCCGCCAGCGCCGCCGCAATGTTCAGATCGTCGTCCATGGCTTCGATGAAGGCGTTTTCACACGCGTCACACACGCTCTTGAGATCGTTTCCACTGCCCCGCACTTCGCCGAGCCGGATGCGGAAATCACGGATGCGCCGCAGGGCTTGCGCGGCGGCGTCGAGCGCCTCGAAGGTGAAATTACTGGGCTGGCGGTAGTGGGTGGCGATTAACAGGTACCGTATGGCCAGCGGGTCCATGTTGCGCCCGAGGAGATCGCGCAGGGTGTAAAAATTACCGAGGGATTTGGACATTTTCTTGCCGTCCACGACAAGGTGGGCGTTATGCAGCCAGTAGCGGACGAATTGTTTGCCGGTGGCGCATTCAGACTGCGCGATTTCATTTTCATGGTGCGGGAACATGTTATCGATCCCGCCGCAATGAATGTCGAAACTTTCGCCGAGGTATTTCATGCTCATCGCGGAGCATTCGATATGCCAGCCGGGGCGGCCCTTGCCCAGTTCCGTTTCCCAGAAAACGTCCCCGTCGTCCGGATCCCAGGCTTTCCAGAGGGCGAAGTCGCGGGCGTCTTCCGCTTCATATTCATCGGAATCCACGCGCCCGCTGGCGCCGTCGCGGAGCTGGGTCATGTCCATATGGCTGAGCTGGCCGTATTTCGGGAAGGAACTCAGGCGGAAATAAATGCTTCCATTGGATTCATAGGTATGGCCCTTTTCCCGGAGTTTTTTGATGATAGCGATCATTTCGGGAATATGGTCCGTGGCGGCGGGATACTGTTCGGCGCGTTCAATGCCCAGTGTGTCCAGGTCTTCAAAGAAGGCTTGGGCATAGCGGGTGGTGATGGCCTTCAGCGGTTCGCCCGTTTCGCGGCAGGTGCGGATCAGTTTGTCCTCCACGTCCGTAAGGTTCATGACCTGCGTGACCTGATATCCGCGGAATTTCAGGTAGCGCCGCAGAAGGTCTTCAAACATGTAGGCGCGGAAATTGCCGATGTGCGCGAAATTGTATATGGTCGGGCCGCAGGTATACATGCGCACCCGGCCGGGTTCCATCGGCACAAACTCTTCCTTTCCGCGGGACGCGGTATTATATATGCGAAGCATCAAATCACTCCTTTCCCCTGGGAAATCCCGTATGAGGTGAAGTTATTGTACCCTGTGCATGAGGCGCAAATAAAGGCCATGCCTATATTCTGACCGGCAATTCAACAGCGTAACGCCCGATACGCCTTCATCCGGCGTTTCCCGATTTTTCAATGAAGTATTGTCGTGACAACAGGGCATTTGAACATAAGCGGATTATTATGAAGTTATGCGTTCGAAACCGGACAAACCAGGTCCAGTATGATTGGAAACTGCCCGATCCATGTTGTCAACGGGAAGGCGCGGAGAGGGTGGCTTGGATGAACCTGTGGCGGGGATGGGAACCGGTGAAAGTGATTCGCGCTCCGGGGAGCCCGGGGCGCGAAGAGAACACTGTCAGGGGCATCAGAAGGAGGGCGCCTCGATCTTAATCACCCAATCCAGCGCGGCGACTTTTTCCACATCCTCCACGCGCACCTTCGCCAGAATGGTCTGATTGGCGTAGGAGGAGGAGATGATCTGAACGCCCAAGGACTTTAATGTTTTGATGTGGTCCCCGGAAAGGTCTTTGGAACGGATAAATACCTGCACAAAGCCCTTTTCGACCTTCACATTGCCTGATACATAGTCGCCATTGACCAGTTTTGCGGCAAGTCCCTGGAGCGCGGAATCAATCTTGGGATTCGGGGCGTTTCCCGGTTTTTCAATGGTGATATGCTGGGGCGTGGACTCCGGTTTGGATTTTATGCGTTGTTCCGGTGATGCGATTGAATCACGGGCCATTTCCATGGCCGGGGCGGGGGCGGGCATGCTGCTGAAGAAAAGATTCGTGGATTTGCAGGCCATGCTTCCGGCGGCCAGGTCACCCTTAACGCCAAAGACACCTTCGTAACTTACGCCGTCCGGCATTTCCACTGGCACGTCCACGCGCTTAGGCTGGCCATTCTCATTGATGACCTTTTCCTCGACGGCCACAAAGCTGGTGAATTGCGTGACCAGACCGAACTCGATTCCCAACTTCGTAATCTCAGCCTTCACTGTATCTTTGGGCGTTCCCTGTTGGATACCGAGCCAATCCTGGGCCATCAGGTCGTCAATTTTGGTCCGCGCCCACAGTGAGGCCAACACATCGTGTTCCGCCTGTTGTTCCGGCAGGCTCACGCCGATGCGCCGTTCAAAAGGTCCCTGCGCCGTGCGTCCACGAATGATCACAGAGCCGTTTCCCGCCTGGGTATAACGGCCTTTCAGCACCAGAGGCTGTGCGGAAAACAGGTCGGGCAGCGCCGTGGGATCAGGATAGATGCTTTCCACGGCAAGACCGTCAAAATCCACATGGACATCGGTCAGCAGCGGGTTTTGAATACGTTCATGAAAGCGCTGGACCGCTTCGTCGCTCTTGGATTCGAGGGAGACGATTTCCGAAGCGCCGCGGCCGGCCTTGGCCATGGTCTCGATGAGGAAGCGGTTCACGCTGTTGCCGACACCGAAGGAAAACACGCGGGCGTTTGCGGCGGTCTTCTGGATTTCCGCGGCAATCTCCATGTCGTTCCCGATGAAGCCATCCGTCATGAAACACACCACCCGCAGGCGGTCTTCGGGATAGGGTCCCGCCAGGGCCGCGCGAATGGCGCTCATCATCTCCGTGCCGCCGCTGCCTTCCAGCGCGCCCAGATATTTCAGTGCTTTGGCGCGGTTTTCAGTACTGTTCGGCATGGCGTTTTGGAAGCAATACCCGGTGCCGCCGGCAAACGAAATCAGGTTGAAGGTGTCCTTGGGATTCATGCCTTCGATGCAGCGTTTCATGGTGGCCTTGGCCTTCTCGATTGGAAAGCCGCGCATCGATCCGCTGCAATCAATCACAAACACCATTTCCTTCGGCGTGGCTTCTTCCGGCGCGACCCGTTCCGGCGGCTGGAGAATCAGCGTGAAAAACTTGCCCTGCGCGTCCGCGTGCGTGAGCACGGCATCGTTGATCTTTTTCCCCGCAACACCATACTTCAGGATAAAGTCGCGATTGGGGATTTCCTTGCTATTCTCCAACTTGACCACCGCCTGGTTTTCCGAAGGACGCTCTACTTGCACTTTATGCAGTTCGGACTGGATTTCGGTAAGCGGCATGCCCGCATCCACGTGAACCTGCAATGCAATGTCATGCCCGGCGCGGGTGCCTTCCGGCGTTACCGGCGGGGTAATGCGGTTGGCATCCGGTACTTGGGTGGTGCCGGAACCCGTGGGTTGACCGGGAATGTAGCGCGGCCCCACCGTCATCGGAAAAGCGAATTCATATTGCCCGGACTCGTACTTCAGATATTCGACATACGAAATAGTGATGTCGATCTGGTCACCCGGCAGGATGTTCGCCACGGATTGCGTGAAGATGTTCGGGCGTTCCTGGTCGAGCAGGCTGGCGGCCTTGCCCGCGTTCCGGGCCTGTTCATAGATGCGGCGGGCCTCTTCGCGTTCTTTCACGACCCCTTTGATGACCCGTTCACCGATGCGCATGGTCATCTGGTCCACCGCGCCGTTATCGGACATCGGGAACACATACACCGCCTCGATGGGGACGTTAAACGGGTTTCCGAACTGCTGGGTAAGGGTGACCCGTGCGATAAACCCGGATATATCCACGGAAACGTCCGTATGCTTCAGAGGACAATTGCCCAAAGGTTGTTGGTCTTTATCGAGCGCCTGCAATGCGCCCTCCGTGACCGGTTCCGCATACACAGAGGTTGCCGTGCTCACGGCCGCCATGGCCGCCACAATCATCCAAATGCAATAGATTCTTCTCATATTCGGTTCCTTTCCCGGGGCGCCTTGTTGCGCCTTCCGTCACCCCTTTTGACACCACCGCCCGCCCATGGTTCGGATTATTATTCCGGGCGGAAGGTGTGCGTGCCCGTCACGGTTTTGGAGGCTTGGACGAGGACTGTGATCTCATCGTCCATTCATGGCCGATTAGGACGCCGGGGTAAATTGGACCCTCTTCTCCGTCATTCCCGCGAATGCGGGAATCCAGGAAGGCCCAGACAGTGGCTTTACCCGGATACAAATGGCTCATACTCAAATACGGTGGCACCCGTGATTCACTTTGAGAAAAAAACGTTTCCTTGCGTTTTTCCAAGCCTTGGTGTAGGATGATTCTAGTAATCAAGGGTATGTACAGGTAAGCCTGTTATCGTATAAAAGGGATCAAATTCCCAAGAAAACGCCGGTAGATGGTTTTTACCAACCGGGAGGCCGGTGAAATCAGGGAATTGGACGAAACGATCACGAGGTTCATGCTATGCGGGCGATGTATCAAGGCGGCAAAACAGGGCGGTGGGCAAAAGGGTGTGTGGCGGTGTTCATGCTGGTGTTTGTGCAAGGGGTATACGGGGCGGTATTTACTGTTAACGATATAGGCGACGCCGGAGACGCCACCATCGGCGATGGACAGGCACTCACCGCCGGAGGAGTCACCACGTTGCGCGCGGCGGTCCAGGAAAGCAATGCGGCTTCCAACGCGGACACCATCCAGTTTGATCCGGTGCTTTTCTCCGCTCCCCAAACCATCACCGTGGGCTCGAAAATAACCTGCAAATACAATCTGGCCATCCAGGGACCGGGTAAGGATATATTAACGATTACGGCAAACGATGCCTGCCCAATACTGTATTGCGTTTCGGCCAATTCCCTGTCCATACAGGGGCTGACCTTGCAGCATGGATTTGCGGGCGAATATGAAGTGGGCGGGGCTGTTTATGTGTCGGGCACGGTTTTGATATCAGGGTGCCGCTTTAGTGATAACACGTCAAATGGTTTTGGCGGCGGGGCCCTTATGGCGGATGTCAGCAGCAGTCTTACCCTTACCGGCTGTGAGTTTTCTGGGAATACAGCACCCAACCTCAATCCCAGCAGGGGATATGGTGGCGCAATCTACTTATTTCGGTGTTCCGCTTCCATCACCGCCTGTGAATTTTCGGGGAACACCGCGGGTGGCCCGGGCGGGGCGATAACCGTGGACGATGCCATCAATCTGCTCTTTGAGCAATGTTTGTTTTCCAACAATCACGCCGAGAACGGAGGAGGCGTCTTCAGTACGCGCTATTTTAACAGTACGAATCTGACGATACGTGACAGCCTCTTCCATGGAAACAGCGCGGAAACAGGGGGTGGGATGCATGTGGATGGAAGCCAGGGGACTTCAACCCTGGTGAACACGACCTTCCACGGCAACACTTGCACCCAGTCTGGCGGCGCTTTGTATTTGGCGTCACAGCTTCAAGCCGTTAACTGTACGATGACGGAGAATGCCGCCAGCGCGAAAAAATCCCTGGGGGGAGGGGTATATGCGTATACGGGGGCGCGATTCACGGCCGCCAACACCATTATTGCGGGCAATAGCTGCAGGACAACAGCAGGAAATGACGTGTATGCGGCCGCGGGCGCCACGGTGGTGAGCGGCGGCCACAATCTGATAGGCAATGCGGATGGCTGCACGGGATTCACCGGCGCGGGCGATCTGACCGGCACGTCTGAAAACCCCCTGAATCCGCGCTTGGGGCCGCTGGTGAACAATGGCGGCCCTTTGCTGTCGCGCATGCCGCGCGTTGACAGCCCCGCGCGTGATGCCGGTGACACGGTAAAAATCACCAATCCGCCATTTTCCGGACCGCCGTTTTATGATCAACGGGGCGCGCCTTTTCAACGAATCTACAATGGAACCGTGGATATCGGCGCGGTGGAAGCGCAACCCGGAGACACCGAACCGCCGGTGCTGTCGCTGATCGGCGAACCGCATATTCAACGGGAGTGCGAAACCCCGCTTCACGATCTTGGGATTTCCGCCGTGGATGCCCTGGAAGGCAGCCTGTTGGAGTATGTCGTGGTGACCGGCCTGCCCGCGCCTTCGGTTCCGGGCGATTATGACGTTACGTACGATGTGTGCGATGCCTATGGGAATTGCGCGGAACCGGTCTCCCGCACCATCACGATTGTGGATACCACCCCGCCCGTGATTCTTCTGGCCGGCGATAATCCCATGAGGCTGGAATGCCATGGCGACTATGTGGAACCGGGCGCCACCGCTTTGGATAGTTGTGATACGGCCCCCCTCAGCGTGGCCGCCGATGCCTCCGGGCTGGATACCGCGGTTCCCGGTGAATATGCTGTGGTTTACACATGCAGTGATTCTTCCGGTAATTCCACCCCCCCGGTAACACGGGTGGTGGAGGTTCAGGACGCCACCCCGCCGGTGCTTTCGTTGTTGGGCGAGGCGGATATGGTTGTGCCCTGCGGGGAGGTGTTCACCGAACCGGGGGTGGTTGCCGAGGACGATTGCGCGGGTGATTTGAGTGAAGCGGTCGTGTGGTCGGTTGAAGCCGATATCCATATCCCCGGCGTCTATGTATATACGTATACCGTAAACGACACCGCGGGCAACGCCGCCGCGCCGGTTACGCGCACGGTCACAATGCAGGACATCTTGCCGCCGATTGTGCTGCTCCTCGGTGAAACCGATATCACTTTGGAATGCGGCGATGTTTACATCGAGCCCGGCGCAATCGCCACGGACGATTGTGACGGGGACCTCAGCGCCATGATTATTCAGAGCGGCGAGGTGGACAGCCATGACCCCGGCCCCCACACCCTCAGCTACCACGTTACGGATACTGCCGGCAACGAATCCGCCAGTGTATTCCGGCATGTCACCATTCTGGATTCGTATCCGCCGGTCCTCACGCTGTTGGGCGGCGATCACGTGGTGCAGGAGTGCCATGCCCCGTTTATTGACCCGCGCGCAACCGCCATGGATGTGTGCCAGGGCGATCTCAGCGCGGAAGTGGTCCGCGTGGGGGAGGTGGACGTCACCACTCCCGGCGAGTATGCCCTGGCTTACTATGTGGAAGACAATTCCGGCAACCGTTCGGAACAAATGAACCGGCGGGTGAGCGTTCAAGACAATACGCCCCCCCTGCTGACCCTGGCCGGGGAGTACATCATCACCTTCGACTGCCCCAGCGAGGAACCCTTTGAGGATCCCGGCGCAATCGCTTCGGATGTGTGCGACACCGCCCTGCCGCCCGTGACGAGTGACGCCGCCTTGGTGAACCGGAGCATTCCCGGGCAATATGTCATTCATTACGAGGTGACCGACGCATCCGGCAACAGGGCCCTGCCCATCAACCGGGTGGTCCGGGTGGCGCCGGACACCGCCCCGCCGCAAATCACCCTGGGCCATGGAAGCGTGATCATCGTGGAATGCGGTGATGTCTATAATGAACAGGATGTGACGGCGTTTGACAATTGCGCGGGAAACATAACCGCTCGGATAACCCGCTATGGAACCCTGGACACCTCCCGCCCCGGCATATACCCGCTGCTGTACAGCGTGCATGACGCCTACCATAATTTTGCCTTGGAGCAGCGCACGGTGTATGTGCCGGACCATTTGCCGCCGCGCCTCACCTTGAATGGCCCCGCCGTGATCACCGTGCCCTGTTATGGCGTCTATGAGGAACTCGGCGCCTCCGCCAACGACGTGTGCGCCGAACCGTTGTCCCCCGTGCAGGTGGACACCGGCGGATTGAATTTGTACGCGGCGGGAAGATACACCATCACCTACACGCTGACCGACAGCGCGGGCAATGCCGCCGCGCCCGTCACCCGCACCGTCGTGGTGGAAGGGCCTTGCACGCCGCCCAACCATTCCGCCGACTACGACGGCGATCACCAAATCAGTGTTTCCGAATTGCTCCGCGTCATTCAGTTGTTCAATAGCGGGGGGTACGGTTGCCAGGCCGGTTCGGACGATGGATACGCGCCGGGCAACGGCGATCATGCCTGCCTCCCGCACACCGGCGACTATAATCCTCAAGACTGGCGGCTGGAACTCACCGAAACGCTGCGGATAGTCCAGTTCTACAATCTGGGCGGGTATCACGTCTGTGCAAAAGGCGAAGACGGCTATTGCCCGGGACGGCCCTGACCATTTTGCCAACGGTCTACTTCAGCCGGTCGAGCGCTTCTTTTTTATACCGTTCGGCGTAAGTGGGATTTTTTTCGCGCAAATCGGCTGGGTATTGCTGCAACTGGGTGTTCAGATGCGCGACGCGTTCCGCCGTGGGGGGATGGCTGGCGAATAATTTGATCATGGGGCCGCCCCCGGCCTTTTGTTCCTGCCGCCCCAATTTTTCCATGAACGCGGACATGGCCTCCGGCTGATACCCGGCCCGGAAGAGATAGTCCATGCCCTTGGCGTCGGCTTCATATTCATTTTGACGGCTGAAGTAGGACATGCCGGACTGGCTGATGAAATCGCCGGCGATTTGCGCCAATTGCCCTGAATTCTGGCCCAGGAGCAGGCTCGAGACCAGTTGAATGCCATAGGCCCGGGTCAACGCTTCGCCATGGTGATAGGAAGAGACATGCGCAATCTCATGCGCCATCACCCCCGCCAATTCCGCTTCGTTGTCGCAAATTTTCATCAAACCGGTATACACATACATGTAACCGCCGGGCAGCGCGAATGCATTGACCGTGTCCGGCGCGTCAATCACCTTGAACTGATACGTGACGTCTTTGCGCTCGGCCACGGCGGACACCCGCTGCCCGATGGACTGAATATACGCCTGCATGGCGGGATCATTCCGTATCTTTTCCTTTTGCTCCACCTCCTTGGCCACCTTGGCGCCAATCTCGGACTCCTCCGCGCTGGATATCAGATTGAACGAACGCTCCCCGCTCGAGGTCATGCATCCCGCAAGCCCCAGCAGGCACACCATCAATGCACACCCTGTCTGCCGCATAAATAAACCTCCTCTCCGTTCAGGTAACAATGCCGCGCAAAGCCTCCAGCAATGCGTTGCATTCCGCGTCGGTTCCCACACTGATGCGCAACGCGTTTTGCAGGCCCCGCGCGTTGAAATAGCGCACCAGGATATTCTGCTTTCGCAATGTCTCGAAAATCTCTTTCGCGGGAGGAGTGGCATTCCACCGCGCCAGGAGAAAGTTGGACTGCGATTCCGGCACGTCGAAACCCAATTGCCGCAAGGCGGCGCGAAGACGCGCCCGCGTTGCGCGGACCTTGGCCACATTGGCCTCCATATGGGCATAGTCCTGGAGGGCCGCCAACGCCGCCGCCTGGCCGCAGGCGTTCAGGTTGTACGAATCCTTGGTTTTCATGAATTCATGAATGATCGAGGGTTGTGCCACCGCCGCGCCCAGCCGCATGCCGGCCAGGCTGAACGACTTGGAGAAGGTCCGCATTACGATGGCATTTTCAAACCGTTTGGGGAAATCCATGCAGTTGTCATCGCCAAAATCCACGTAGGCTTCGTCAATCACCACCACGCCATCAAATGCACGGCACAACCGTTCGACGGCTTCGCGGGGCGCCGACACGCCGCTGGGGGCGTTGGGCCGGGTCAGCAAACACAACCGCGCCGGGGTGTTGAAAAACGATTCGGTCAACTGGAAGTGTTCATCCAGGTCCACATACACCATGCGGCAGCCGTGCAACTGGCAGAGCACTTCATACAAGGAATACGTCGGATACGTGGCCAGCACCGCATCCTCCGGGTCCACGAACGTGCGGATGGCCAGTGCCAGCAACTCATCCATGCCATTGCCCGCCAGCACCCATTCCGGGCCGGGGTATCCGAA
>CAYXPO010000063.1:0-13150 GCA_964466925.1 uncultured Nitrospirales bacterium | reverse complement strand
CAAGGCCCGAGTCGCGGCGGTACCTGCAAACCCCTGGGAATCCGCCTTTACCAGAAACGTCCGGCATTGATCCCAGGTGATTTTACCCCGTTCGTTCTGAAGCACCAGCAAAAGAATCTGCTCCTGTGAAAGAGGCTCCTGCGATTGAAGCATGCTCAAGGTAAAAAATTCCGCAGGCGTGGGGGGGCGGCCTTGGGCAAGTTGATAGGCGGTAATGATAAATTCACCCGTTGCAGTATCAGCCTTTTGGGGCGTTTCAAGGGAGCGAACAAGCGATTGTATCCCGGTTTGTATGGCGTGCGCATCCGTCGGGGCATAATCATCCCCGGAACTAGCTTCGGCTAGGGGGGCACCCGCGGTGACGGCAATTCCCGCGAGAAATATGGCAACGTATGGTTTCATTCCCGCCAACGGTGTGTTCCGCATAACCAATCCTTTGATTGTAACGTTCCAATACCGCTGGAACTGAATATATCTCTCTCAGGTACATTCTACACAACAACGGGGCCGCAAATCTTATTTCACTTCCCGGGAAGGCCGTCTAGAAGTTTATCCTCCCGGAGGCCGCTGCCCCACAATATGCGGCAATGGAGGCTGAAAGCGTGAACGGTCTGTTTTCGATCAGGGGAACGGACGACAAGAAGTCACTCCGTCCACGCCTGATATATAGCTTTTTTCACAGGCTCGGTGCCATTGGCGTAAGAATCCAGCACTTTCGCCAATCCCTGTTCCAATTTGAACAGGGTGTCCACGTAGAGTTTGTCCGCGGCGGTTTGAGAGGGTTCCGGCAACACGGCAAGTTTCCCGGCGGCCTTCAATTGCTGGCGCTCGTGGATGGCCCGAAATTGCTCAAGAATCAACCGGGCATGGCGGCCTTCATAGGTGTTCTCCAACTTGTTGGCGGCCAGCGCATGATAAAAAACGCGGAGGCGGTCCATGGCGATGGGCGGAGTTGCCGCGCCTTTTCCCGCAAGCGCCTCGATATCGTCCAAACCCCAGAAGGAATCCTGGCGTTCCGGCAAGGCCTGCGCGGGCGCGTCCACCTTGAAGTCCGGGAGGGTATCCAGCGCCGTGTTGCCGAACGCGATGAGCAGATGCGCGGTTGGCGGAATTTCATCGTAGGGAAGGGTGATGGTGACGGCGTCGAATTTGGTCCATTCCCGTCCGTTGATTCGGACGGCTTTGATCGGGCCGACGCCCGCCGTGGCCAGAAAGAGTTGTTTGTCTCCGAACCGGACGGGGAAGCGCTGTTCCAGGCGGGTGATGCCGGTGGGGATGTGGGGGAGGAGGGTGAGGGTGTTTGCGCTGTACAGATACTCGAAAAGCCCGCGAATCATGGCGGCGGGCGGGCCAAAGGTGTCGTAACAAAGGTTAATCGGCTCTTTGGGTTGGTAGACCGCGTTGCCGAAGTCCACCAGGGGGTTGTCCATGCGGAATTGGCGCGCAAACTTCAAAATGGCGTTCATCGCGCGCGCCGCGTCCTCGTATTTGTTCAGACGGTAGTAGCCCATGATCATCCGCGCCTCACAGGTGGACCAGTGCCCGCCGTTGACCCAGGTGCCATGCTGCCAGAGCCAGGATTTGTCCGATTCGTACATGTCATCGAGGCCGGGTTCATTCGCGCAAATGAGATCGTGCCTGCGCAACAGGGGAATCGAGGCTATCATTTGGTAGATACGCTCGGCATGGGCATCGTCCACAATGCGGAAGGCAATGGCGTCATGATTGGGGGAGGCCTCGAAATAGCCGTGTTGCGGCGCGCCATACACACCGTGTTTCGTGCCATCCGGGTCAAGGGACTTGATGAAATAACCGTCCTCGGTCATAAGTTGCGTCAGGCCCTCTTTGGCGCGGTCCCGGCGGTCCTTGTACAACCCCGCCTCGGCGGTGCGCAGCATCATTTTTTCCAGTTCGATCAGGCGGTCCAGTGCGGCGATGTAGGTGATGGAAAGGCCGGAGAGATACGCTTTATCGAAGGATCCATCGGGGCGTTTCCAGCCCGCGTAGCTCGGCGCGAGCAGGTTTCCGGCAGGCCCCGCTAGGAACAGGTTGTTCTTGTCACGGCGGGTTTCAATGAAATTCGCGGAACGTTCCAGCAGGGGCAGATAATGTTCAATGGCCGTCTTGTCACGGCTGATCAGCAACAATTCCGATTGCAGCACCACCCCCGCCGCCGTGAATTCCATGCCCCAATCATGAATGTCAATTTTTCCGTCGCCTTGTTTGTAATAAATCATGCCCGGCGCGGCCGCATCGCACAGACAACCGTCCGGGGCCACCCAATCCTTCATGCCCTTGCGCTTTCCATCGCCCATCTGGCTGAACCAAAGGTCCTGCGCGTTCTGTAAGAAGCTAATATAGGGTTCAACATAAAACGGCAATGCACAATAGGTGGTGCCATAGCTGTTCTGAATCCACCAAGCCCCCCAGGTGGGCCCCTCGACAAAGCCGTTCCAGTCCGGCATGTACAGCATGGGCATGTTTTGGAATTCCGGATCGGGATCAAACATCCGCCGTGAAAGGTCCAATAGTTGCAGATAGTCAGGATCGCCTTCGCCCCGGTAGTATTTCCCGTCAAATGAGGCGGCCTGCCCGGCAAACACGGCCCCACTCGCCGACGCCAACGCCGCCGCCATGAAAAAACGCACACATCCCTTCATATACTGAACCTCCTGTGGTTATGCGCCTTATTCTAGTGTTCCGGCCTTCCGGCATCAACCAATGGGGTATGAATTCCGGCGCGGGAATTATTCGTCCAGCAATGGCTTCCCTTCAAAGGTGCTTGGGACAGGGGTGTCGAGATAGGTGAGTGCGGTTACACCAAGGTCGAGGAGGCAGGGGGCACCGGTTATTTTTTTGTTGGAGAAGAAGATGCCGGGGGTGGAAGCGATATCGGAACTGGCGTGTTCTCCGGACCATTTGTCTCTGTTGGGTTCGAAAATTTCTTTGGGGGCGGCGCCGGAGGCGGAGGCTTTTCCCGTCTGGTATCCGTCGGCATAGCCAAGTTGGAGGTCGGGGGCGTCCATGGCGGCTTCGCCTTGCGCATTCGCCATAACGTAGATGTTGCTGAAAACCCTTTCGTGGGTGTTGGGATCGGTGAGGGCGAGGAGCTTTCCTTTGATTTCCGCCAACAGGGCGGGGGCGTCGTTGGGTGGCACGATACCCTGTTTTTCACGTCCCTGGAGATTGAGGAAAATCATGCCGAGTCCCAAGGCATAGGCTTTGGTGCGGCTCCAGTCAAAGTCCATCAGGTATTTTGTGTCCGTGCTGGCGGTGGCGGAATCGCTCTGCCCCTTGAGGGCCAGGTAGCCATTGCGCACAAGCCAGGTGTTGACACTGAATCCGTAGCGGAAGCTGTGGAATCCGTGATCGGACATGATCATGAGCAAATCGTTCCCGTTGAGGCGCTTCATCACCTCACCCACAATTTCATCCGCCTGCACGTAGGAATCCTCTATGACGCGTCCGTATTTTTGGTTCATGGCTTCGGTGTAGAGAGGGTGTTTGGGGTCCCGGAAAGCCCAGAATAGGTGGGAGATACGGTCGGTGGCGGTCCATCCGGACAACAAGAGATCAAAGTGGCCCCGGTCCAGTTCATCAAGGGTTAAACGGGCGTTCCACGCGACGGTCCGCTTGGCATCCTCGAGAAATTCATCTTCGCCCAGATCATTGCTTTGCAGGGCCTTGGTGTCGAGGGTCCATCCGATGGTTTTGAAAAGGCCATAGCGGTCCGCGAGTTCCGAAGCATAGTGAACGGGAGTGCTGATCGGCATCATGGGTTCACGGGGGTGAATCTGAAGGCAGGTCATGTAGAGGCGTATTTTTTCGCCCGCCTCGGCGAGGTGAAACTGGCTGATGGCGCGCACACGGTACATGGGGGAGAGGTTGAAGGTCCATTCCACCCAAGGGGACCATTCCCCCTGTTTGATCGTGAAATTCTGCTCCTGGATGGTAAGCGTCACGCGTTTCGCCGCACGGTCCGCTTTGAACGTGACGGGGATTTCAGCAAATGTGTCGCTCTTGCCGGGGGCGATTCCGGGAACCTGCACCGTGGCGGTATCATTCTCAAATTTCAAGGGGAGACGCATCCCGCCCGGGACCGGTTCGATTTTTGTGAAATCTTCCGAAAACGCAAAATACGTGCTTTGAGTGCCCCTGATGTCCGGTACATCCAATCCGCACAGTTCACAACAGTCCGCGCCCAGGGGTTCGGCGGGGTATGCATAGGGCACTGTGAGCGCCTTCACCTTGATCCCGGCGTCACTGGCCACCTTCCAAAAACTGTCGCCCTTGCGGTTGCTCTCATACCGGGGGCCGCGCAGGAGCGCTCCATCGGGGGCGAGATCGGGGCGTTTGCTGCTGCCAAAACCGGGGCTGGGGAAATAGGTTTTGGGGTCGCGCCGCAGGAAATCGAAAACACCATGGTGGACCGGCGTGCGGCAGGTGGCAAAATTCGACCACGCGGTGGGGGATTGCGGCGGATTGCTCGAGGCCAGGGGCGCAAAGCTTCCATCCTTCGCGAGTTTCGCCAGACGGGGCAGTTCGCCCTTCCCCATCATGTCCTGCACAATTCCCGGGTCCATGCCGTCAAACCCAAGAATGATCACCCGCCCCTTCGGGACGGCTTGGGCGGAACAGGCGGCAATTAAGAAAAAAACAAGGCATTTTACCGGGAAAGCCTTACCAAACATCATAGGACAATGCTCCGTTTTACCCTGAAAATTTAACTTTTGATATTAAATGTTCGGGGTGCTGAATGTATACGTTAATCAACCATCAGCCTTTCCAGGGGCCATACACCGCCGTCACCCGCTCCCGGACATGCGCGATAAATTCTTCGGTGACCGGGCGGGCGCTCGCCACGGTATACCACAGGCCCGCCTGCTCCGCATACCACGCCATTTTGCGCATGGCGGCCGCCGCTTCATCCCAGGTGACTCCCATGGCTTCGGGGCGGATATCCACCCCAACCGTGTGTACGGCCCGCAACATCTCTTCCGCGCGGTTCTCCTGAAGCGCCGACCCGATATACAAGCCCAGGCACACCGGCTGGCCGTGAATGAAGGGCTTGCCCGTGAGATATTCGAGCGTATAGAAGAAAAAATGCTCGACGCCTTCAATGTGCCGGGGATTCCACCCCGCGTTATGAAACGCCGCGCCGCCCCAGCGATGCGCGTTCATCAGCGTGCGGATGCCTTCCTCCGTCACATCGCGGATGTCATCCAGTTTCGCCATCACGGAATCGAGCACGGCGTTTGCCTCCGCCACCAACCGGGGATCATAGGGCCATTTCGCTTCGGTCTTGCCGCGCTCATGGGCGAGTTTCCAGTCCGCGTGCGCGGTATGGTAGCAAAAAATGTCACACACGCCGCTGCGGTTCAACGCAAGCGGCGCGCCCTGCATCACGTCAAAATCAATGTAGACCGCCTCGGGCACGGCCCATCCGATATAGCGCACCTTGCCCCCCATCCGCACCGCGGCCCGATGCCCGAACGCCGCATTCACCGACATGGCCGTAGGGACCTGGAAAAGAGGCAAACGGCGGGTCCAAGCCACCAGTTTGGCCACATCAAGCGCCTGCCCCCCGCCCAGTCCGATAACGCCGTTGACCACGGGCAGGTTCTCAATGATGCGCCTGAGTTCCTCGTGTTCGAGGGTTTTCACGAAATGCACATGGCCCAGCCCGTCGTTAAAAAAGTCTGAAAATTTTGACCACAAATCCTCCATCGTCACCACCAGGTAAGGCCGGTGCACAAAGATCGGCAGTTCGGCGATTAAGTTGCGTCCGTAAATGGTCGTGAAAAAATGTCCTGTTTGTTCCATGGTATTTTCCCTTGTGAGCCTGCAAGGCCATTGCATCCCTGGAGTTTACCGGAAAAGAATACTCCAAACGAACGGTGCTAAAAAAGTGTCCCGCGCTCTCCCAGCATCTCAGGCACTCACACCTCCTGCAGCGTTTTCAGCAGCCGTTCGGCTTCGTAGAGGGGGGATTCGGATTCCTGCGGCAGTGTAAAAATTATGGAGGGGCGTTCCTGCCAGATGAATTCCAAGGCGTCCCCGTAGACTCCGCGCAAGGCGTGTTGTTTCTTGCGGTTCATGAACTGGCTGGATTCAAAGTCAATACGGAGCACCCCCTTGGCCAACGACATGGACCGCACGCCAAGGTCGGCGGCGAAGGTACGGACCCGCATGACGTCAAGCAAGCGCCGGACCGGGTTGGGGGGGTAGCCGTAGCGGTCTTTCAATTCCGCCAGCAGTCCGTCCACGTCTTCCGCGGACTGCACCGCGGCGATGCGCCGGTAAAGCGTCATTTTCTGCTGGGCGACCGGCACATAATCATCCGGCACAAACGCATCAATGGATATCTCAAAGGGCGGCAGTCCGCGTTTTTTGAGCGGTTCGCCCTTCAGTTCCGCGACGGTTTCCGCAATGAGTTCCCGGTAGGTTTCATAACCGACCGTGGCGATATGGCCGCTTTGCTCCGCACCGAGCAAATCGCCCGCGCCCCGGATTTCGAGATCGCGCATGGCGATGCGGAACCCCGCTCCCAGGGTGGAAAAGTCTTCAAGGGCCTTGAGGCGCTGCTGGGCTTCTTCCGAAAGCGCCTTGTCGCCGGGGACCAGCAGATAGGCGAACGCGCGGTTTTTATACCGGCCCACGCGGCCCCGGATTTGATAGAGTTCACTGAGTCCGAACATGTCCGCGCGGTCTATGATGATGGTGTTGGCGTTGGGAATATCAATGCCGGAACCGATGATGGTGGTGCAAACCAGAACGTCTATTTCCTTATTCACAAACGCGATCATCACCTCTTCCAATGCATGCTTCGGCATCTGCCCATGCCCCACCGCCACACGCGCGCGGGGCGCCAGTTTCTGCACCATCACCGCCACATGATCTATCGTCTGCACCCGGTTGTGCAGATAAAAGACCTGCCCCTGACGCGCCAGTTCCCGCTGAATCGCTTCCCGGACAAGGTTGGGATCCCACGCCTCGATGCAGGTGTGAATCGGCAGGCGGTCATTGGGCGCGGTATTGATCACGCTCATGTCCCGCAGCCCGATCAACGAGAAATGCAGGGTGCGGGGGATGGGGGTGGCGGACATGGTCAATACGTCCACCTGAGAACGCAACTGCTTCAGTTTTTCCTTGTGGCCGACGCCAAAGCGTTGTTCCTCGTCAATGATCAACAGGCCCAAATCCTTGAAACGTATGTCTTTCGACGTAAGGCGGTGCGTTCCCACAACGATATCCACTTCGCCGGAATGCAGCCCCTCCACCGTTTCCTTGATCTGTTTCGGCGTGCGGAAACGGTTCAGCATTTCCACCCGTATGGGATAATCCGCAAGGCGTTCGCGGAACACATTGTAGTGTTGCTGCACAAGCACGGTGGTGGGGGCCAGCAGGGCGACCTGCTTCCCCTCCATGACCGCCTTGAAGGCCGCGCGCAGGGCCACTTCCGTCTTGCCGTAGCCCACATCCCCGCAGATGAGGCGGTCCATGGGCCGCGCCTGCTCCATGTCGGCCTTCGTATCCCGGATGGCGCGTTCCTGATCCGGCGTTTCATCGTATTCAAAGGCGTCCTCGAATTCCTGTTGCCAGGGGGTGTCCGGGGCAAAGGCATGGCCTTTGTGCGATTCCCGCTCGGCGTATAATTTGATCAGGTCCTCCGTCATGCCGCGCACCGCCGTCTTCACCTTCGCCTTGGTGCGCGCCCATGTCGCACCGCCCAATTTGTCCATCTTCGGCGTGGCCCCTTCGCCCGCCAGATACTTCTGCACGCTGTCAATATGCGTCACCGGGACATACAACACGCCCCCGCCGCTGTACTGCAGGACCATGAAGTCGCCCGGCTTTCCCTCGAAGCGCCGCAACCCGGTATAGCGCCCGATCCCGTGGGCCGCGTGCACAACATAATCCCCGGTCTTGAGATCGCTGAATTGGGTGATGGCCACGCCCGCTTCAAAACGCCGCCGGGTCCGGCGCACATAGTGCCGCCCGAATATCTCGCGTTCGCTGAGGACCGCCAATTTCTCCTTTTCCGCGACAAAGCCCCCCCGCAGACGTCCGATATCCACATTCAGATCGAACACGTCCTGGCCGGGATGATACCCCTGGTCCTCGATCAATTCATACAACCGGCGGCGCTCACCGGCATTCACGCAGAAAATCCGGACCGTGTATCCGTCAAAATCCCACTGTTTCAACTGCCCCCAGAAGTCCTCCAGCCGGCCCGCCCAATGGGCCACGGTTTTCATGGGCAGGGTGAAACGCGTGGAATCGGGAGTCTTATCATAGCCCACCTGCGCCAAGTGCAATTGCGCGAACGGTTTCAGATGCTGTTCCGCTTGGTCCCACGGCATGTAAAACGGGCTCTCGTGCAATTCACCGCCGAGTTTTTGGGCCTCTTCACGAATGGCCACCGGCTCATCCAGCACCACCAGCGTGTTCTTGGGGAAATACTCCAGGAGGGTGGCGAGAGGCTGCCCGGAGTGCGCCATTTCGGCAAGCAGGGACTTCTCCGAGCGGGGGGGGGCATCCACGCGCGTCACGGTCTGCACGCTGCGCTGGGTCTCCGGTTCGAACAGGCGGAGGCTCTCGATTTCATCGCCGAAAAACTCGATGCGGCAGGGCAGTTCGCTGGAGATGGGGAAGATGTCAACGATGCCCCCGCGCACGCTCACTTCGCCATGCCGTTCCACCATGGGCTCACGGGTGTACCCCATTTTAGTCAGGCGTTCCAGCAAGTCATCCAACACATACTCCCGGCCTTGCTCCAATACAATGGTGTCGCGCACCAGCCGGTCAATCTGGATGACATACTGCAGAAACGATCGCACGGGAATCACCGTGTGTATGAACCGGTCTTGTTCTTTCGCCAGCGCGAGACGCTTCAGCGTGTTCATGCGTTCCGCGATGATGTCGTCCGAAGGGATCATGCTGTCCGAGGGCAAGACTTCCCAAGCCGGAAACAGCGCCGTGGCTTCTTCCCCCGCAAATGTGCACAAATCGTCGAAAATCGCCTCCGCGTCCGGACGCCCCGGCGCTATAATGAGCAATGGAACTCCAATCGCTTGCGCGGTTTGCAAAGCTACAAGCGTCTTGGCGGAACCCCAAGGACCAGTCACCTCAACTTCCCGATGTGATTTCCGGGATAAGGTGGGGATTACTTCGTCAATGAGGCGGAATTTTGGAAAACGTACTGCCATCTGCCTTCAATACCGACGCTATACTGCCAAGAAAACGTGGTGGAGAACAAATTCCTGAGCAAGAGCATGACGGGTTTCTTTCACATTACTGTACGCTGGAAGAAATGAAGATGGCACTAATCCATTCCTTGAAACGAGTTTAAGCTGGTCTTTGTGCGAAGCGATTCTACTACTGATAACACCAACTATTTCATCAACACGTCCATCCATTACATAGCCAATCATTCCACCGGCATTCAATTCTTTGGCATATTTTCCAGTAACAAAACGCTGCATTCCATTGGTTCCCACATATTCTGAGGTGTTGTTTTTCACATTAGGGCTACCGGGAATTCGAAGGCGTTTGCATTCAAAGGCAAAGTATACTTCTTCACGGTATCCGTGAATAAAGCGAAGGTCTATCCTGCCGATTTCCTTCCCAGTAAAAGGATCGGTCTCAGTGGATTCCGGCCAAATCTGGAACGGCAACTGATGAAGATTCTTTTCTTTACGAAGACTTTCCCTGAAACGACGTGTAATTTCGACTTCGTAATCCGAGGATTGTGGTTTGGAAAAATTATTCCAGCAAGAAATTACCAATTCCAGGATCTGTGGGACTAACCCTGCAGGAAAAAAATCCGCGAAGCCACTTGTATCCCCTAACATTGACACCTATCTTCCCCTCCCTGATGCAAGAATTGCGCTGGCAATTTCATCGGCGTCATTAAGGGCACAAGTCCTTGTCCAATGCCGCAGAGCAAGTTGTTTAATGATGTGTAATTCATCCCCATCGAATACTTTGAGATTACGAACGATAGTGAACGGCTTCTTTTCCCGATTGAGGATAGACATAATACGCGCAAGCCCCGTGCGCACTGCTTCAGTGGCAACGGTTTCTTTGTATGCAGCGTTTTTCTTTGTTTTCTTGAGAGTAACGATTCCAATTCCCAATGCGTCTATGATTTGTCCCGAACCGGTAAGTCTAAATGATCCGTGTTTTGCCCAATCATTGAGCACTGCACATAAAGTATCAACATATGTACTGCGTTCCTCCGCATTCACAGGCCGTAACGTTGGAACGAATGCATTTACCGAATGTGGAGTCGAGCTTGGTTCAAATATCGCTACAGTATCATCAATCAGCATTTGTTCTTGATCGGATATTTCATAGTAATCATAAATGAGCCGTTCTAATTCATTTTTCACCGCGCAAATACGATCTTCTCGCCTCAAAGAACTTGTTTTAATTTCCTTCTTCACCATCTTTATACGAAATGCAACATCTTTTATTATTTTATTAGATGCATGTGGACAAGAAGTCTGATCAGGAAGCGGAAATGGGAGACGTAAGAGCTCAAAAAGATGTACTTTATCTCTTTCTACTCCCCAATTCGCTGCAGTATGAAAGAGAAAGTACTTCGCCAAGTTAGAATTTAACACACCAGAGAGAAAACAAAGAAGGTCTGTGTCTTTTTGTGCTCCTGAGATTGATTGAAGTGTATGTTGAAATAAAACATTAAAATCACAAAAAGCTATGTGTGTGAATCCATGATTCACCAAGACCATTGGAGGAGAAAAAAGCTCACGATCAGGACTACAATAGAGCCTATTGTATTTGTTACCGATTTGCGAGCAATCCGAACGTAATACGACTAAATCTAGCCCCTTATTCTTAGCATCAATATAATAATGATTGTCATCCCACCATGCCAATTTGGCCTCCCCATATGTTTTGGGATTGGATGAATAACTTTCTTGATTAAAAGGTTTAAAGCCTTGGCCCACTCTCCATTTCTTTTCTGTGATAGTTTCTTGTAATCTAGGCAATGAATACATTCGCTCCAAAAAACGAATGTCCCTAGTGGTACCCCATAAATAGTTCTTCCAAAGAAGCGGAGCTTCTTTTTTTTGGACATACCAATTTAGCGCACGCAGCCTAATTTCGTTACAGTCTTCTGGAAAAACCGTGATCAAACCTTCTCTGGGATCGTTACGGTAAAATTTTGGGACATCATAGTCTATTTTTATATTTATATCCTGGGGCAACACTGATGTAAAGCGTATAGCTGTTGCCGGGCAAATTGCATTTTCAAACAAAATAAATCTCAAGTCGGAAAACTGAACAACACGTTCGACAGTGAATTGTGAAAACCATGCCGCCTGAAATTGGTCCGTTGCTTGATTTAAGAGCACTTTCGAGGGTAATAACAGGCACACGCGTCCTTTATTATGGATGTGCAAAGGCGCTTTCCACATGAACGCATGTGAAACCTGTTTACCGGGCATTATGTCTTTCAAGGAGTTCTTTTTTAAGGATACAGTATCCTTACATAGTGGCGGCACCAACTCCTGACACCACCGAATCGCCATTTCATCATGCATATGACCACGCCCCACCCAAGGGGGATTGCCTATAACTAGATCAAATTTAGTGGAGATATCAAGCCGTGTATCAAAAAAATTCCCATGAAAGATGCCAGTTTTACTGCCGTATGCTGGGGGGGCGTCTGGCGTGATTAGTAAGTCTGGCAAAACAACTTTATGTTTTTGCTCTAGTCTATCAATGTCAGGTGGGCTAAGATGATCTAGAAATGCCAGATACAGGCTAAAACATGTAATACGACATGCCGTCTCGCTCAGGTCAACGCCACAGAAACTGGTCTTGAGTGTATCCAATAAAGCATGAACGAAGTCTTGATTATTCCGTGTCCGATGCAATTCTTCGGCTATTCTGTTAAAAAGAATCACCAAAAAGATACCCGATCCACAGGCCGGATCAAGAAACCGTTTTTCCAATAGTGAGTTCCAGCCTTCCACGGCGACATCTACCACCATTTCTGCAAGATGCCGTGGCGTGAAATAGGCTCCCTTGCGGCGCTGTTCATCTTCGTTTTCAGATGCAAGAAAATCTTCATAGATAGCGCTGATAGTCTCTATGGGAATAACACTGAAATCATAAACCCAAAAGCCAAATGTCATTTGCCCTTTGGAAATCTCTTCACCGTTAAGGAACTGTTGAAGTATCTGAAGATGTTTTTTGCTAAATTGCTTTTCAAGACCATTAGGAAGTTCGGAAAACATACTTCCGTTTAGCTTTTGGTGCAGGATATTAAATAATTGGAAGAGCAAAGGAATCGCCTTATCCGAAGAATATTTTGAAAAAAGTTCCCGAAGGTTGTTTACTCCTTCCGCTCCTGCTTGCCGGAACTGTTTTCCATTGATGATTTTCCTGTCCGTAAGATAACACGTGAAAATAATCTTGCCAATTAATGAATGGACATGGGCACGTTTCAACTTCAAATTTACTAATGCTTCGCATGTATCACGGAGGTTTCTTAGGAGATACTGATCGACTGAGCATGTAGAATCAAAATGTTTTTGCTTGTCCAGATAGTAATGTCCTGTCTGAACACGCTTTACGAAATCAGAAATCTGAACAGCCTCTGTGGCTCTACTAAGTATCTCAACAAGGCGGGCTCCATCTTTAGGGTCTTCCCCCTCCTTGGAAGGAAATGCCAACCCCGAGAATATTTGTACTTCCTTTGGACTAATAAGCACTAATAATGGCGCTGTGCCCTGGTTCCAAAATAACTTGTGCAGAGTACGGGTACTTGCCGAGTCTATTCGGTTAACTTCTTTAAAATAAACTGCTGGTTTTTGATCGACACAAAGGATACCGTTTAGCCCCATCTCTTCCCAGGCACGACGCATGAGATGAGCATAGGTGAGGGGATTTCCGCGACGTTCCAGATCAGATTTTGAACTATAGAATTCATGTGGTACAAGATCCCCTAACCCAAACAAATAAATCAATTCTGTACTGGCGGCAGTCATTTGTCTAGCTCGTTGGCACCACGAACAATCTTACATTTAATCTCATCCACTTCGTTCATGGCCACATTTCTCCCATCAATAAAGTTAATCACACCTGCTGCATGGTACGAAACTGGATACGTAGTTTC
>CAYXPO010000062.1:3075-13155 GCA_964466925.1 uncultured Nitrospirales bacterium | reverse complement strand
GCGCGTCTTGCTCAACCGGTCCCGCAGCTTGCCGAAAAATCCGCCTTCCGCCATGTATGCACTCCGTTATCTAGTTCTGTTTGACGCCATTGAATACAACGTCCAGCCCTTGAATTGTCTCATTTGGCGCATAGTGAATGGAAACGCCTTCCGGGGCCTTCGCCTCTATGCGCAGCGTGGTACCTTCCACCTTCCAGGAAACCTCCACCGGCCCGCGGGGGGTGGCGGTCGCGCCGCGCGCCCACGTCAGGCCATTCAACCGGGGACTGATCCGGAACGACGTGCTCCCCGGCGTTTCCGGCAGAATGCCCAGTATGATCCGGTTCAGGAAATGAATCGGCGCCGACGACCAGGCGTGCGTATGGCTGCGCGTTGGAAAACCGCCATGCCCCGTTGTACCGCTGGGGAAACTTTCCCACACCGTGGTGGCGCCCGCCTCCAGCATGGGATCATAATACCGGTGGATCGCTTCAATCACCTTGTCCGCATGCCCCGTTTTTTCCAGGGCGTCGAACAAGTACATCGCCACAAACGGAGACCCCGCCTGTGTCATGTTCTTCGGCGGATTGAGCAATTTATCCATGACAACCGCCTTGCGGTCCTCCGGAACCACATCGTACAACAGGCTCAAGAAACAGTTGTGGATGGAATACCGCGTGCTGACCTTGCCGTCTTCATGCACGCTGTCCGGATAGGCGCCCGCCTCCGGATTCCACACCGCATTGACCGCCTTCTTCAACGAATCACGGTACTGCTCCAGCCATTCCTTGTCTTTTGCTTCGCCAATGGCGTCCGCGCAACGCAAAGCCGCATCCGCCGCGCCCGCCGCCAGAATGCTGTTGTACAAAACCGTGTTGTGGCCGCTGTCAATATTGGTCCAGTCGAAGAAATTCCAGAACGGCACGCTGAACAGGCCCTGTTTATCGGAATAGGTGGCGGCGCTGCGCAAACTTTTCATCAGATACGGATAAATCCATTCGGTGAACTCCTTGTCCCCCGACCACGCATAGTAATCCCACGCCATGATCCCCCACAGGAATCCGAACGAAGGAATGATCACTTCCCAGGTCGAGGGCACCTGTGACTGGATCAGCGGATAGCGGTCCAGCGAGCGCGCCGTAAGCTTGAGGCAGCGCTTGGCGATATCCCCGCTGCCAAACGCCGTATATGAGAACAGGGCTTCATTGCGCGAATCCCCCACCCACAGGGTTTGTTCATACAGCGGGCAGTCCGTATACGTGTCTTCCATGCAGAGTTTCAAGGTGCGCGCCGCGATTTCCCACGTTTTTGTGAGTTTGGGATCACTGCATTCAAAGCGCCCCACGGGCTGGACGGGATACGTGGATTCAATCAGCCGGAATCCGTTGAGGACCGCCGGGCGCGTCTGATGGCGCAGGGTGATAAACAGATAACGCTGTGAACGGCGCACCAGGCTGGTGAAGCGGTTCGTGCCTTCCGAACAGATATAGCGCATGCCGTTCCGGTAGCGTTCGGTGTCCTGCACCCGTCCGTCCGGTACGATGTACTCCACCCCGAAGACATCCACAATCAGGCCCGCTTCCGCCTCGATCTCAAACTGGTAAAAGCCGATGTTTTGCTCGCCCAGATCATAAACAAGTTCCACATCGCCCGCCTCGGAAGGCTTCACCGTGCAGGCACCCCCTTCCACAAGAAGCGCGTCGGGCGTTTCCACGTCCGCTTGGGCCTCTTTCACCACTTCGCGCGCTTTGAATTGATAATAGGCGGCCTCGGTCCACTCATCCGGCTGGATGGCCCTCGCATTGCCCGCAAGCCGCGCCTGAAATCCCTCCCGCGTGGCGCTATTCTTGAGGTGATCCTTCAGCGCGTCTTCGATGGGGCGTTCTACCGCCCGTTGTTGTTCTTTCGTCAACAACGACCATTCCAGATCGCTGTACAGGACGGGTGTCAGATCGAACGGTGCAAAACACCACGGGGCGTTTTCACCGCCATTCTTCGGGTTTTTCAACACCATCGGTGTGTCCGCTTTCACATGAATCTCGGTATCGCTCCGCCAATGCCCGAAATATTCCGTCAGGGCGCAGAAAATGAAGTGTTGCCCCGGCTCCAGGGCAAACACATTGTCCTTGGCGGATTGGCCATCCACCCGCACCGTGTTTCCATCCGCGTCAATGGTGAGCACGCCCCCCTGCGGCATATCGGCCACCGCGGCAAAGGCACCGGTGACGGCGCACTTGTTATTGGCCTTCATCACGCCCTGGACCGCCCAGCACGCCGTGGGGAAAATGAAGGTTTTCCATTCGTTCCGCTTCACCACCCGCGCGCCGGTGAATTGCTTTAGGGGAAAGGGTTTGCGCGTGAGCGGCGGGCAATCCCGCGGTTCAAGATTCTTCCAAGGACCTTCTCCCGCCGGATACCGCACCACCGCCGGGGAAAACGCGCCCGCATCCCCCTTGCGGGCATCGTATATCTCGAACGGCCCCAACTGAACCGATTGTTTCGGCGCCCATTTCGCCCACGCGGGCGCTTCACGGGCCTCCCACGTGCCATCCGTCACAATCTGAATCGGGCCGCCTTTTTTCGGCTGGACATCCAATTGCGCCAACAAACCGGCTTCTTGCGGAAGCTGATGAAACGTGCCGATGCCAAAGAACTTCGCGATAACGCGAATCTCATTCCCGCCCGTCTTCAGATAGGGGGCCACGTCGAGCACGTCATATTGATAATGTTCCGGCCAACTGCGGCTCGGGCCGTCATTTACCCACTCCCCGTTCACATACACCCGGTAATAGGTGTCCGCGGTGATGCGTAACACGGCGGACTTGACCTCCGGAAGATCAAACTGCTTGCGCGCCTCGATGGTATCGTTATACCCGTCGTACTGGGTGCGTTCCTGCCAAATCCACGCCGCGCGCCACGCGGGAAGTTCCACGGCATCCGCGGGATTCACCGCGCACAGCATGCTGGAAATTAGTACACTCGCGTTCACTAAGATAGGTCCCATGGTTAGCGTCTTCTCTTGGTTGGAGGTTATACACGGCCACGTTGAACCTGTAAGTGTAAAGAGGGGGCGGAGTCAGGTCAAGAAATTCCCCTTCGCGGGCCATTCAGAGACAGAAAACCGGGGCAAACGCTTCTTCTTCCAAGTGTCTGCCCCGGTACGGCGTTCGTACACGGACCGATTAGAATCCGTAGACCTTCTTCATATCCGCCAACGTGATGGGTTTGTAGTCGCCCGCATGGCCGGCTTGGCCGAAGGCCTTGCAGCGGTCCACATACACCAGATAGGCGGCTTCGCGCGCGGGTTTCAGGTAGTCGCGCGGATCAAATTTCTCCGGTTTCTCAAAAAACACTTTGCGGATGGCACCGGTGATGGCGAGGCGGCTGTCCGTGTCCACATTGATTTTGCGCACGCCGTGCTTGATGCCGTCTTGGATTTGTTCAATCGCGATGCCGAAGGTGCCGGGCATTTTCCCGCCGTATTGGTTGATAATGTCCACCAGTTCCTTGGGCACGGAACTGGACCCGTGCATGACCATGTGGCAATTGGGCATGCGCTTGTGAATTTCGTGAATGCGGTCCATGGCCAGGGCGGGCGGCAGGATTTCGCCGGTCTTGGGGTCTTTGCGCCCGGATTTGTACGCGCCGTGGCTGGTGCCGATGGCGACCGCCAGCGCGTCCACGCCGGTCAGCTTGACGAACTCTTCGGCTTGGGCCGGATCCGTGAGATGCTCATTCACCGCATCGCCTTCGAGGCCGGCGCCGTGGCCGTCTTCAATGCCGCCCAGGCAGCCCAGTTCGCCTTCCACCGTCACGCCGAGCGGATGCGCCAGTTCGACGACCTTGCGGGTGATCTCGACGTTTTCCTCGAACGTGGCGGGGGATTTCCCGTCGGATTTCAGGGAGCCGTCCATCATCACGGAAGTGAAGCCGAGGTCAATGGCCATCTTGCAGGTTTCCAGGCTGTTTCCGTGATCCAAGTGCATGGACACCGGAATATGGGGAAATTCCTCCACGGCGGCTTCCATGAGTTTCTTGAGGTAAATCATTTTGCTGTATTGCAACGCGCCGCGGCTGGCTTGCACAATCACCGGGCTGTTGGTGTCGTTGGCGGCTTGAATGATGGCCTGAAGCTGTTCCATGTTGTTAACGTTGAACGCGCCAACACCATAACCGCCCTTCGCGGCTTCATCCAGAATCTGTCGCATGGGTACAAGTGGCATGTCGTGAAACTCCTTTGGGTAAATCCAGAAAAACGCGATTGCGTCCACAATGAGAGGTAAGTATAGCATACTTCTTGGAACAATTAAAGATTTTGGTTTGACGCAAGCCGGGGAGCTATGGGACACTGTACCCTGGCATAGTTACCGGAGGAACCGAGGGAATGCCCCAAGAATACCGCATACCGCTTCCCGGTGAAACACCGGCACGGAAAAGCCATGCGTGTTTGTATGGCTGCCTGATTCTTTGCGTGGGTTTCTGCTGCCTGATGCTCGCCGGAGGATTGGGCGGGTATTTCGTGTTCAAAAAAGCAGGTGACTACTTTTTGGATTCCAAACCGATGGCCCTGCCCGGCATCCAGCTTTCCGATGTGGAGAAGCAGGCCGTCTTGGAGCGATGGACGGCGTTCAGCAAAGCCGCCGAAACCAAAAGCCCGGCTTCCATCACCCTCACGGAACAGGAAGTGAATGTGGTGCTGCAATCGCGGCCCGGGATGGAGGATTTCGGGAAGAGCGTGTATGTTACGCTGGAAGGAGACACCATCCGGGGGGAATTGAGCTACGAGTTGCTTCCGGGCCGCTTCATTAACGGAGCGGCGGCGCTGTCCGTCTCCGTGGTCAAGGGGCGGCTCATGGTCTTTCTGGAAGACCTTCAGTTCAAGGGGCAAACCGTTCCCGACGCCATTGTGGGGGAGTTAAAGGGCCGCAATCTTGCGGAAGGATATGATAAAGACCCGCAATTGGCGGTAATATTGAATCGCGTGACGGAATTTTCCGTCAAGGATGGAAAACTGACGATACGCTTGGGAGAGAACACGCCCGCCGGGACCCTGGTGTAATGTTCCGGCCGCGGCTTGAAACGCAACGGAAAGGAGAACCGGAATCATGGCCATTAACTTAATCAGCACGCTGGAGGGGTCGTTGTTGAAGGGATTTTTCCCGGAAGGCTGGGACCTGAAAGCCCTTGACGAATTGTGTTCGCGGCCCCCCGCGAAGATTGTGGAACGGGAGAAGTGGTGGCACAAGAACTTCGAGCCGGTGTCCTGTGAGAGCCTGGCGGATTTCGACACCATGATGGGCCATGAAATCGCGTTGGAGATTCTGCGCGCAAAGCAAGACCGGATTCCCATTGCGTTTATTCTGCCGGTGGGGCCGATGGGCATGTACCGCTGGGCCGTCTATTTCCTCAAAGAGTGGAACGTGGACTGCAAGCATGTGCACGGGTTCAACATGGATGAATGGTCGGATGCGGAGGGCAATACGCTGCCCGCGAAAGATCCCGGCGCCTTCCAAAACGCCATGGAACAGGCCTTTTACGGTCCCTTGGGCAAGCTGACCGTTCCGCCCGCGCAACGGCATTATGCGACGAAAAAAGAGCTGCCGGAATTCGGCCATCAAATCAAGGCGCTGAAAAAGAAAGACGCCAAGCTGATTACCGTGTTCGGCATTGGCCGTGCCTGCCATATCGCCTTCTGGGAACCCCACTTTGCCGCGGAATACAAATCCCTCAAGGAATGGCGCGACGACAAGTACCGGCTGGGCGCGAAACTGTGCCCGATGACCATCGAGCAAAACGCCATCACCAGTTTCAAGAGCCGGACCACCCTGGTGCCCACCCGCGCCAACACCATAGGCCCCGGCCTGTTCCTGCAATCCGACAAAATTATCGGCGGCGCGGACGGCGCGCTCGGACGCGGCATGATGTGGCAGGGCATGTCGCTCTGGGCCACCCTCCACCACAAACCCACGCCATGGATTCCCAGCACCTTCCTGCCCACGCTCCCCGGGCGCCTCTTCTTCCTGAAAGAACTGGCCGGCCCCCTGGAACCGGAATGCAATTAAGGTCGACTGCTTGACGCAGGTATCCCCGGCCCTCATCAACATAAAATCCGCCTTCGCTATTGAGGCGGGGGCGGCAGCCGGCGGAATTGAAGAATTGGATGCGGCGGCGGCGTTCACACAGGGCGATGGTCCAAAGGAGGGTTGCCGCCGCGCGCACGTTCGGAATCCGTCCTGTATCCACGCGGCAAGGGCTGTCAGAAACACCGGTTTCCGCGGCCTTGTACCCGCGCCCGCCCGCCGGTATTATGATGGAACTGTTTGCAGGGAGCGATTGACATGCGTAAAGAAGGGCGTTTTTGTTTGGCGCGAACCATGATGGCGGTGGCGGCCGTGGCATGCCTGGCCATCGGATGCACGGGACGCCCTTCTTTGTTAACCAGAGGAGGCCGGCCCATGCTTGCCCCGGCGTTTTTTGACCATTGTGCGTTTGTGTGCGTGGATTTCCAGGACGGAGCGCGCGGACCCGCAGTGACAGAGGAAACCTTGCCACCCTTATGGAAGAAAATGGGGTTTACGGCGGAGGATGTAAATGCCGCCATTGATTTTGGATGGGACGTGGCTTATCCGAACGCCATCAAGGTGACGGACGCATGCCGGCGGGCGGGCATGCCCATGATTTTCATCCACTGGGGATATTTATTCGAGAATGGCATGGACTTGGACCCCGATATATACCGGGCCATGAAGGAGGAACACGGCGAGGACTACTCGAAATGGAGCGGATACATCGGGCACCCCGCTTCCCAACCGGCAAAGTGGCTTAATATTCAGCCCGGGGAATATGTCCTTCCCAAATCGGCCCAAGATGCGTTTACATCGAGCAACATCCATTTTGTGCTGCAAAATCTGGGCGTCAAGCATATCGTTTTTATCGGGGGGCATACCGGGGCGTGTTTGGGCAAGACCGCCACATCCGCCAAGAAACTCGGATACGAAATACTGTGCGTGGAAGACGCCACCGTGGACGCACGGGAGTCCGCGCGTCTTAAAAACATCAAGGAAACGGGATACGATTACGTGGTGTCCACCGCGGACTTTTTAGCTTATATGGAAGAAAACACGGCGCGCAAAACCATGAAATAACCCTCTTTGAGGCTTCGCGGCTGGGCGCGAAACCATACGGAAAGGATCGGCATGACCACCATTGGAATACGAACCGCCTTGCTTTTACTGTGGGCCGTTGGCGCGGGCGGCGCGGAACCCCGCCTGGAATGGTCCTTCGAGACCCAGGGGAAAATCTACGCGCCGCCGATCCTGGCCGACCTGGAAAATGATGGTTCAACCGAGATTATCGTGGCGGCATCGCGCGCACGGACATTGTTCTGCCTGGACGGCCATGGCGGCCAGCGCTGGGCCTACTCATTGGAAGACAGCGCGAACGACGGGTTTCAGGCGTCCCCGTCGGTGGCGGACTATGACGGCGATGGAAGAAAAGAGATTTTCTGGCTCAGCAAAGGCGGCACCGTGGGTTGCCTGGACGCACACGGCAAGCTGATTTGGCGGGTGTTTCTGGGCGATACATTCGACTACACCGGACCGGTCTTGGCCGATTTGAATGACGACCACCGGCTGGAGATGGTGTTCGGCGGCGACAGCGGAACGCTGTATTGCCTGGATGACACCGGCGTGGTGCTTTGGCGGCACCAGAACGAGGGCAGCATGCGCGGAGTGCCCGCCGTGGCCAAGGTGAACGGGGCTTGGCGGGTGTACGCGGTGTTTGGCGGCGGAATGGAGGCCTGCTTTGACGCGGAGGGCAACGTGCTTTGGCGGCAGTGCGAAGGCCTTCCCCGGCGGGAACGCTGGTCAACGGTGGTGATTGGCGATCTGGATGCGGATGGGCGGCTCGAATGCGTCAGCGCCACCGAGGATTTCCGGGTAATAGCGCGGGATGCGGAATCCGGCGCGGAACGCTGGCGGTTCAAAGGGAAGGGAAACATTGATCAGACGTGCAGCTTCGCGCTGGCGGATTTTGACGGTTCGGGGCAACTGGACGTGATAGGCGGGGATTCCTCCGGAAACCTCTACCGGATTCGCAATGGCCAGCCGGTGTGGACCGCCGAAGTGGGCGGCAGCATTGTGCAAGGCCCCGCCGTGGGCGATGTGGATGGCGATGATGAGATTGAGGTTCTGGTGTGCTCCCGTGCGAATTGCCTGGTCTGTCTGGCGCATGACGGCAAGGAAAAGTGGCGGTATGCCACGGAGGCCGCCCCACTCACCACGCCCGCCCTCGGTGATGTGGACCAGGACGGACAAATCGAGATCGTGTTCACCGCCAAAGACCGCTTTGTGCGCTGCCTCTCATCAAACGGTGACGGTCACCGCTTATTGTGGCCGATGCTGGGGCATGATCCGCAACTTTCCAACAACATCAACGGAGCCGCTTTTACGCCGCCGCCCGTGGCGGAATCCATTTTGGATGCGCCCGTTTTTTCTGTCGGGCATTTTACGCCCTTGCGCATGGGGATGAACCGCCTTGCCATTCATTTTCGCAACAATAGTTTCCGGGGCCGTCATCTGGAAGCCGTGATCGAAGTGAAACGCCCGGACGGGAGCATAATCAGCAAGACCTTGTCGGACGTATGCAAGCCCTATGAGGACAAAGCGTCCGAAATGGAGGTGACGGTCTTGGAGGGCGGCGAATATGGGTTGTCGGCCCGGTTGCTGGATGTGGGCACGGGCACGCTGCTGGAAACGGTTGAGGATGCCGTAACGGTGATCCCTTTTGACGAGGAACGCCGGGAAGCCCGGGAACTGGAGGACCTTGCGGAACCGCTTGTCCAGAAAATTCAGGATCCGTCCGTGAAGGCCCGGGCGGATAGTGCCTTACGGCAGGCCTATGTAACGTTAACCAAGGCGTTGGACGAGGCTTCGGATGTCCCGGAGAAAATTCGGCGGGTTCAGGTGGCCATGACCGCATTCCAGCATGAATTGGCGCGCCTGTATGCACTTCATGCCACGCCCGCATCCGCCCAAAGTTTCGCCGTGCTTCCGGAAACCACCTTAAAGAAAGTGTTTCAAGACGAACCGTGCCTGAATACGCCGCGGGAGCCTCGTCCGGTTCAACTCTCCCTTGCACGGAACGAGTACGAAGGCGCGCAACTGGTAATTGTACCGCTGTGGCGGGATGTGAAGCAGTTGCATGTGCGCCCGGGCGCGCTGTGGCAAGAAAACGGGCGCGGAATCATTCCCGAAGGAAACATTCAGATTCACCGGGCCGGTTACGTGCCGATTGGGCCGCCGGAATACAACTGGCGTGTCGAAAAACAGGGATTGTATCCTGATGTGCTGTTTCCGGGGGATGCCGTGGACATCCCCGCCGCACAATGCGCCCAACCCTATTTTGTGATGGTAAAAACGGACACGGACACCCCGCCGGGCGACTATGCGGGCATTGTAACCGTTTCCGCCGCCGAAGAAACTTCGCTGGAAATCCCGGTGCATGTGCATGTGTGGGATTTTGCGCTGCCCAAAGAAACCACGCTGAAAACATCCTTTTGGATGAACGAAGGCTTTATCAAGGCGTTTTATAAGTATCCGGACCGCGTACCCTTCGAGGTGCGCAAGAAATTTTACGATCTGCACCTGGAGCACCGGATGAGTCCCATCAAGGATTTCAGCATGGATTTGCTGGAGGACTTCGAATACTTGATGGCGCAGGGACAAAACTGCTTCTTTATCCCCATTCCGGACAAGATGGAACCGGAGAAATTGGATGCGTACAAGAAACAGGTGCTGGACACGCAAGCGTTGCTTCAGGAAAAAGGCTGGGCGGACAAGGCGCTCTTTTACAGTCACGACGAAGTGGCGGTGATGGCGCGGCACCTGATCCCGGAAGTGATGGAGATGAACGCCTGGATTAAGGCCCATTTCCCGGCATGGCCCCGGCTCGAGACCAGCGCCCCGGAACAGGCCCTCGTGGGAGGCGTGGATATCTGGTGCCCCACCATTGACAATTTCAACCCGGCGTTTCTGAAAACACGCATGGCCCAGGGCGACCGCCTCTGGATGTACACCGTGTGGGGGCGGCCGGGCATCATGA
>CAYXPO010000062.1:0-3065 GCA_964466925.1 uncultured Nitrospirales bacterium | reverse complement strand
CATCATGATCGAATTCCCCGCCACGGACCACCGCCTGATGTTCTGGGAATGCTGGAAGTACGGCGCGGAAGGATTTCTCTACTGGGGCACCACGCATTGGGACTACAACACCCAGGGCGGGGAACGCTGGCCCGCGCGGCCCTGGATCACCTACAACCGCCAACCCGGCCATAACGGCTGCGGGTACCTGGTGTATCCCGGCCCGGACGGCACGCCCCTGCCGTCAATCCGCATGAGCCTTTGCCGCGACGGCATCGAGGATTACGAATATTTCCACTGCCTGAAAACGCTGTTGAAAGACAAATCCGCCTCTGTGCCCGAACCATTGCGTTTGCAGGCGGAACGCGCATTGGCGGTGGACCCCAAGGTGGTCACGGACAATACCCACTTCACGGAAAATCCGGAAGACCTTCTGGAGGCGAGGGCCCGGATTGCGGAATTGATTGAGGTGGTGTCAAAAATTTAACCGGTGGCTTATGTTCCCCATCCCTGCAAAGTGGTGAAATTTGTGGCGGCCATGGGCCGTCTTCAGCGGCGCGGAGAAATATTTTCATCAATGAACGCATATGCCGCTTCGCGGACGGCGTCCGGAAAATCGTGTTCGGCATCAGGATAATGGGCGGTGAGATGTTCTTCCGCGCCCTGCATCCGGTACACCGGTTGCGCAAACGCAATGCACTCGCGCACGCCCGCCACGTCAAAATTGGCGTCGTGCAACGGGGCATTCACAAACACTGCGCGGGGGCACAGCGCGGCGATAATCTCCGGGAAGTCGAACGGCATCCGGTCCGGTTTTTTTCCATAGACCGTGGCGATGCGCGGCATGTAGCCGTCATGGGTCCAGCCGGTGAGATCGCCCGCGTAATACATGTGGAATGCCGTGAAACCGCAACTGCTCACCAGAACCTTCACGCGGGGATCGAATACACCGAGGAACAAGGTATTGTGCCCCCCCAGCGAATGGCCGATGCAGCCAATGCGGTCCGGGTCCGCATCGGGGAGGCTTTGCAGCAGGTCCACCGCGCGCATGTGGTTCCAGATGCCTTTCATGGTGCAACTGACATAGCCGTGTTCGTACAACGCCTTGCGCACCGGCACATACTCGCCGAAACCCGGATAATCGGGGGCCAGTGTAATATAGCCGCGTTCCGCCAACTCCTTCGCATAACTGCGGTGCACGGTCCCGGCCAATCCCACGACCACTTTCTTGCCATGCTCGGAAGTCGGATGGAGGCAGAGCATTGCCGGCATTTTCCCTATATGGTCTTTCGGCAGGAGCAAATATGCGGGCACGCGATCCCAATCCTCCACCGCAAAGGATATTTTCCGCTGAATGTATTTCGGCGTGTCAATCTCCTCCTCGACACGCATATCGAGGGGCACTTTCCGATCCGGCCCCGGCATCGGCCCCATCACCTCTTCCATGCGGGTACGCAATCCGGCACAGAATTTTTCCCATTCCGCCGGGGTTTTAATTTCCTGTGCGGCGCCGTCTTTGTCCGTGAGCTTCAGCACTGGATTTTCCCCTGATACGGCAAGCCCGCTCATCATCATCACCAGCCATAACGTCATGCCGCGAACTCCTGTCAGGTTTTATTCCGCGAAACACAGAGTTCCAAAATAATAGGGTACATGGAAACTGAGTTTTTCGCCGATGGGCGCCCAAGAGGCCCAGTGGGGATGCGAGGATTTGTCGGCGCATTTGTAGAAATTGGCGCGCCAGGTTTGCCCGGCAGGGTTGCCCAGCGGCCCTACAAAAGACTCAAACACGGAAAAAGGGATGAAATACTCGACGCGCCATTCCACAGGCTCCGTGCGCTCCGGGTCAACGGTTTCGGGCAGGGAATGGTAGATGGTCACAGATTTCGCGAGGTCCCAGGGCACTTCGGTGATCTTGCGGTCCGCGCCGGTCTTTCGGTCCGGCGTCTCAATATACGTCAAGAGCATGGCGCCGCCGGCGTTGATCTCGAAATTGAAGTAGCCCTTGCCGGGCTTCGGCTGCACAAAAAATTCGACGCAAGAATCCTGGCAGACGGAATCTTGATAGTTTGTGTGAGTACTCAGCACATACCGGTCTTTCACATCGAAAAACACATAGAGTCCGGTATCCTCATAGAGGAGTTTGGCCTGCACGGCGGGCCGGTGCTCGCTGCTCTGCGGGTGAAAATGCTTTACCGGCAACGGCGCGATGGATTTCCAGACCGGGCCTTCCCACAAACCCTTCAGTTCCGGGCGGGCGGAAGCTTTGTGAAGGGTATACTCCTGGTTTTCGTTGGGCTCCGTTTCCGGCGCGGCCAAGGCCGCCCGCAAGAGAAAAAATGCACTGTACACCATGATCGCCGCCGCTCCTTTTTTCATGAGAAACCACTCCCTCCTGGAACCGGTCAAAACAATATCCCATGCATTTACAGCATACACAAGGCGATGATTGAATGAAAATCCGTTTAGCCGTGATTCTATTCTTGCTGGCGCTGCCGGTGGGGGCGCAGCCGGCCTCGAAACGGGCCGTCCCGCCGGAACCGGCCTTCCATGGCCCGCGTATATTCGGTTCCACACCGGGCAGGCCTTTTTTGCAACTCTTGCCGGTCACCGGGGAAGCGCCGATGCATTTTTTCGCCGCCGGATTGCCCAAAGGCCTCGCTTTGGAGGAGACCAAGGGCATTCTTCAGGGGACCATCGAGGAGCAGGGCACGTTCAAGGTGGTGGTGCGCGCGGAAAACGCGAAAGGCATGGCCAGACGCGAATTCACGCTGGTGGCGGAGCCGGGCCGCCTCGCGCTGACGCCGCCCATGGGCTGGAACTCGTGGAATATCTGGGCGCGGGATATTGATGAGAAAAAAGTGCGCGATGCCGCGGAGCATCTCGTTTCCACCGGTCTTGCCGCTTATGGTTATCAATACGTCAACGTGGATGACTGCTGGGAAGGTAAACGCAATGCGGAGGGGGCCATTACCAGTAACGAACGTTTTCCCGATATGAAAGCCCTGGGTGATTTCCTTCATGACAAGGGACTCAAGTTCGGCATGTATTCCTCGCCCGGAAAACAAACCTGCGCCGGATATGAA
>CAYXPO010000061.1:0-13177 GCA_964466925.1 uncultured Nitrospirales bacterium | reverse complement strand
GGAAAGGAAGAATCCATTGAAAACTGAAAGGACTGCACCGGAGATCGGGAGGGGCGGGAATCCAGACTGGCTGGACATCGGGTTGCCTGTGGCACCTTCATCCTTTTCTTGCCGTTCAAGGCAACGGAACTCCTCCTTCACAATCCATGGAACGTCCGGCACGCCGCCCCCAACCTCAAAGACCGCAAACGGGAATGGTACGGGTGAGGAACGAAAGACAAATGGAAAAAGACAAAAAGCATTCAACACGGAGACCAGCCATGCGCATCACTACGTTGTTTTCGATCGGTCTGATTGCCCTGACCGGCTTGATATCAGCCCCAGTCGCCGCCTCGGCGGATGAGGAAACGCCAGCGCAGCGGGACGCGCGGATGCAGTGGTGGCGGGAAGCCCGATTCGGGATGTTCATACACTGGGGCGTATACAGCGTGCCCGCAGGCGTATACGACGGGAAACGAAATCCCGGTCCAGGGGAATGGCTCATGCTCCTGTCCAAGATCCCCGTGGACACGTACCGGGCGTTCGCCAAACAGTTCAATCCAGTCAAGTATGACCCGGAGCTGTGGGTGCGGCTTGCCAAGGAGGCCGGAATGAAGTACATCGTCATCACGGCAAAGCACCACGACGGATTCGCGCTCTTTGACACGAAGGCCAGTCCCTGGAACGTGGTCGAGAGCACGCCCTACGGGAAGGACCTGCTGAAACCCTTGGCGGAAGCGTGCCAGAGGCAGGGCATGAAGCTTGGCTTCTACTATTCACAGGCGCAGGATTGGAACAATCCAGGCGGAGCGGCCATGCGGGGGCATTGGGATCCCAAGCAGGATGGCGACATGGACGCGTACATCAAGAATGTCGCCGTGCCACAAGTACGGGAGATATTGACGAACTACGGGCCAATAGCGGTGCTGTGGTGGGACACACCGGAGAACATGACGAAGGAACGGGCGGACTTGCTCTACCCGCTCATCCAACTCCAACCGGGCATTATCACGAACAACCGACTCGGTGGCGGATACGGCGGCGACACCGACACGCCGGAACAGCGTATCCCGGCCAAGGGGATGCCGGGGCGCGACTTCGAGGTGTGCATGACGATGAATGATTCCTGGGGGTACAAGACCTTCGACAACCGCTGGAAGAGCACGGAAAAGCTCATCCGCAATCTCGTGGACATTGCCTCCAAAGGCGGTAACTACCTTCTGAATGTGGGGCCGACCTCGGAAGGTCTGATCCCGGAGGCGTCCATTCAGCGCCTGCAGGAGATTGGCAAATGGATGAAGGTGAACGGCGACGCCATTTACGCGACCACGGCGAGTCCGTTTGAGACCCTGCCGTGGGGACGCTGCACGAAAAAGTCCACCGCCAACGGCACAACCCTTTACCTGCACGTGTTCGATTGGCCGTCCAATGGGAAGCTCAACGTGCCGGGACTGCACACGCCTGTGGCAACGGCCTATCTCCTGGCCGAACCGAACAAGAGCCTGAAGGTGAAGTCCGGGCGAGAGGGTGCGCGGGTAAAGGTGGGGAAGAACGCTCCCGACCCCATTTCATCCACTGTGGTCCTGGAGTTAAACGGTGATCTGAGGATCGTTCCCTGAGAGAAAGTGCTGCCGAACGCGGATATCGCACTGGAGGTAAGAAAGATGGATCATCCGGTCTTTGCCGGAAAGATATCGTTTCTGATAGTCCTTATGTCGCTCCAAGGGTTTGTGACAGCGGAACCGGTCGTTTCGGAGGATAACTGGAAGCGGAAGGCGGAGCAACGGATTGAACGGATTCGCAAGGCCGATCTCGTAGTGCGTGTCGTGGATGCCAGTGGAAAGCCATTGTCCAAAGTATCTGTACATGTTGAAATGACGCGGCACGCTTTCCCGTGGGGCACTTGTGTGAAGGCGGACCGCATTACCGGAAAGGAGCCGGACGATATACGCTATCAGGAAAAAGTGACCGAGTTGTTCAATTGCGCTGTTCTTGAAGACGATTTGAAGTGGAACGCCTGGCATGGCGCGTATGGTCCTGGTTTTACGCGCGAGAAGACCTTTGCGGCGCTGAAATGGCTCAAAGAGAAGAGGTTTCGCATCCGGGCACATTGTATGGTCTGGCCTGGGTGGAAATACCTGCAGCCCTGGGGAGAGTCTTTGCGTGAAGACTTGCCGCAATTGCGAAAACGCATTCTTGATCATATTGATGAAGTGGCCGCCTTCACCCGGCCATATGTAGACGAATGGGATGTCGTCAATGAGCCGGTTCATGAATGCGAAGTGATACGGTCCCTCGGCGAGAATGCCATGATTGAATGGTTCACCCGGGCACGCGCCGCTCTTCCTGATACGTGCCGCCTGTACATCAATGAATACAACATTGTGGAACCGGATGTCTTTGCGAAGATGGAACGGGACAAGTACGACAAAGTGATCGGACGCTTGCTTGCTGAAAAGGCGCCATTGGAAGGGATCGGTTTTCAAAGTCACTTCCTTGACCCCCCGCAATCACCGGTGGAGGTTTTGGAAGTCTTTGACCGATTCGCACGGTTCGGGCTTCCCATCATGGTGACGGAGTTTGATGTCAACTCGAAAGACGAGGCCGGACAGGCAAAATTCACAGGCGATTATCTGACTGCCGCCTTCGGTCATCCCTCTTGCTCCGGATTCGTCTTCTGGGGATTCTGGGAGGGATCCCAGTGGAGGCCCGACGCCGCCATGTTCAGGAAGGACTGGTCGGAGAAGCCCAATTTCCGGGCGTACCACGACCTCGTCCACGAGAAATGGTGGACCGACGAAACCGGCAAGACGAACGAAAACGGCGAATTTTCCCTGCGCGCATTCAAGGGAACTTACCGGATTACCGCAGGGACCCGCGAAGAAATGGTGGAGGTTGGGAGTGATGGAACAAGGGTGGAAATTCGCATGTGAGGCGGGTGTCGTTCCAGAAAGTCTACCCGTCCCGGGTTTACCCTTTTCCTGTCTGTTCATCGTGTGCTCCATGCACGGTCTTCTTTCTCGGATTCGACACGACGAACGCCCTGTTGGCTCGTAAAATCAAGTTTGTCACACCTTTTGGTACACTCGTTGGTTTGCAGCTCTAGGAACGGGTATTGGGGGTGTATCACAAGTTTCCTTGAACCATATCTGATTTCTACCGGATTCTTTGGCTTTATATAAACAAAGATCACTTCGTTTTATACAAGCCGCTATATCTTCGTCTTCACCATACATGCTCATCCCGGCACTTATTGTCGCCTGCAAAGCAACGCCACAGTGCATTATTCGCGCGTTCTCGACATTCCGTCTCAGTCGCTCGGCTAAAAAATATGCATCGGGAATATCCGTTTCTACAAGCAGTAGAAGAAATTCCTCTCCACCCCAGCGTGAGCACAAATCCTCTTTCCGCACATTTTCGGCGAGGATTTTCGAGATAGTGGCAAGCACGGCATCGCCCGCATCATGGCCATGGGTGTCGTTAATTTTCTTAAAATGGTCTATGTCTGCCATCATAATAGCGAAAGATCTTTTCGTGCGGCTTGCACGATGTGATTCTTTTCTAATTATTTCGTCAGCCCCTCTTCTGTTGAGCAGCCCGGTTAGCGGATCTTTGCGCGAAACATTTTCAAGTTCCTCGTTTTTTTTGAGCAGTTCTTCCCGCGCCGCCGCCAACTGTTCCACCATTGAGTTGTAACTGTCGGAAAACTCACCCATAAAATCGACCCGTTGCGCAAAGTCACCCCGGGCAACCTGCTGTGTTTTCCATGTCAGATGCCTTAAATTGGCCTGGAGGTTCTTCAGGGAGTGCAAAACGATAAGCTCCCCCTTGGGCGCATTATAGTCCAGGTCTCCCCGCGAAATGGCAAACATAAATTGCGAGAAACGGTTATATTCCGCGATGAGCTTGTTGACATAGTGTACAAGCTGGCCGATTTCATTTCCTGAATATTTTTCCGGAAGCCGAATCGCGCGGGGCGCCTTCCCGTCGAGAATTTGACCAACCGCCTCCGTGATCATGTCAATATCTGTTTCATCAACATGAATCATTTGCACATCTCCTATGCAGGCTTGACTTCGAACCGGCATACGCGGTCGCCCGAGCACCAACAGTCAACTTCTTTCACTTGGAAATCTCTCTGCAAGTGCGTGCTGAGCAGTCCTGCAATGAATCCTTCATCGTACGTACAGATCACCTCGTCGCAAACGGGAAGTCCGGAGCAGTCCAAGTCTTCCGCGACGGTGAGTGTGAATTGCATTTGGTCCAGGTTGGCTTTTTCAACGCGCAATATGCCGATTTTCAAGTTTTTCAGAAGTGATTGAAGTTCTTCGATGAAATCGCCGATGGTTTCTTTCTTGGTGATCAGTTGTTCATAGAAATGTGCGCCCGCGGTCTTTCCGGCCTCATAGAAAACCATGTCCGCAACCGCCACGTCAAACTTCCTGATGAGCGTATCACGAAGTGTGAACTGCATGAGACGATAGACCGATACGTCCGTTGTCAAGCCGAGATTGGGCCTGCCTTCCGCCACATTTCCCAACATGGTCCATTTGAACAATGATTTGTCTCTTTCCTGTCTGAACATTGCGGCACTCCTATTTGTTTTTTCGGTTTGATTCAATTGTCCGGCACTGATGTCGAAGGATTCATTTGTTTTCCACGAACAATTTACGGATGGTATGCGTGAGTGTTTCCCGCGACACGGGTTTCATGAGGAACTGCCGTATGCCCGCGGTGGAAGCGGTGTGTTCATCCACGCATTCGCTGTACCCGGTACACAGAACGACCGGGATGTCCGGGCGGATTTCAAGCAGGGCGCGGGCCAATTCGACACCCGTTAACCGCGGCATTGTTTGGTCGGTGATTACGATGTCAAACGCGGCGGGCGAAGACCGGAAAATTTCAAGGGCCTCAAGACTGTTATTGCACCCGGTGACGGAATATCCCAGACGCTCGAGAATGCGTTTTCCTGCTTTGGTGATTGGTACTTCATCGTCAACCAGTAAAATGCGCTCGCACCCTCCGATGCACGTTTGGGACGCCGTACGCGCGTTGACACCCGGAGCCGCGCATTGTGAGACCGGAAAATACACGTTAAAAGTGCTGCCCATGCCCACTCGGCTTTGCACGGAAATGGCGCCGCCATGGCTTTTTACAATGCCCAGGACCGTTGCCAATCCCAATCCCGTTCCCTCTCCTGGTTTTTTCGTCGTGAAATAGGGATCAAAGATGCGGTCCCGCGTGGCGCCATCCATGCCGACGCCGTTATCACGCACGGTTAACTGGGCATAGGCTCCCGCAGGCAAGTCCAACAATTGTCCGGAGGAAACGAGAATTTTTTTTAGGCCAATTTCTATAATGCCGCCCGCGCCCCGAAAAGCATGATATGCATTGGTGCACAGGTTCATCAGGACCTGATGGATTTGGGTGGAATCCGCCCAAATGGGCGGGCAATCTTCGGATATGGTCCTCATAATCTCAATTGTGGCGGGAAGCGTGCTTTGGAGAAGTTTGAGGACTTCGTTGATTACCGTTTGAAGCATGACATTCTGGCGATCCCGCTCGGAATGCCGGCTGAAGGACAAAATTTGCTTCACCAACTCGGATGCGCGGTGGCCAGACGTTTTTATCTCCCGGACATAGGCGGCTATTTAAGAATTCGCCGCGACGGAGGTTTCGACCAATGTGGCATACCCCAAAAGTGCTTGAAGAATATTGTTAAAGTCGTGTGCAATGCCGCCGGCCAACGTGCCAATCGCCTCCATCTTTTGTGCATGCAGCAACTGTGATTCGAGTTGGGATTCACGCGTGACGTCCCTGATGACCGACACGAAGTCGGTAGCGTTACCCGCCGCATCCCGTATCGGCGACACCGTCATTTCCGCTTCGTACGTTGTGCCATCCGGCCTGCTGTTTGTAATCCGGCCCTGCCATGCCGTACCCGTCTTCAACTGTTCAAAGATGATATCGTGGATAGAAGGCTCATGAGGCGTCCCGTGCCACTGAGCCCAATCCTGGCCCAGTGTTTGCGTACGGGAGCACCCCGTGATTCGTTCAAACGCCTGATTGACATAGAGGATTCTGCGCCGTCCATCGGCGAGCACAATGGCTTCGGCGGCCTGATCAATGGCGGTCAGAAGCCGCAAATGGTCCGCCTCTGTCTCCTTGATGGCGGTGATATCCTGGATGATGACCAAGATATGAGGTTCGTTTCTCACCACAAGGCGCGTTGTGGATATCAGGAAAGCCAGGTTTTTAATGGTCTCACCGGCATTGAACGGAAAATGCACCTCCACATGATGGTGGCTTTTACCGGTGGCCATTGTTTCGGCGATTATGCGGCGCATGGTGCAATTGTCACAATGATGTCCAAAACCACAACCGCGGGGATCGTCTATGGAATGGATGCATCGGAGCGCTTCGCCGCTGCGCAGCCCTGTTACGTCACGTGAATCCGGGCCGGAGAAGCCGCGCGCCACGCGGTTGGCCTTGCATATTCTCCGCTCCTGATCCAGAAGGAGTATCATAAAGGGCGTGCTTTCATAAATCGCCAAAAGTTCATCATCGCATCCACTCGGCGTCCGGGATTCCTCAAGATTCCAATTCTCCGGAGGAACGCGTTGTTCAGCGATATCAACCCTGTTTTTCATCTTGAAATTCCCTTCAGCCTGTTTCCCGTATCATCGATATACATTCTGTTCCCAACAGGATGCGGCATGCATGGGTCGGCTATTTCATGATGCAATCCGAATGGATGGAAATCTGTTGCGTAAAGTCTCCAAGAGTGCCCAGTGGGAAATGATGCCGCGGCACGGGCGTGCGCTCCGGCTCCGGAATTGTGGCCCCCACTTGGTGAACAATGGGCCCTATTCCAAGCTCCAAGTGCACGGTCCGCGCCGCGGCATTGGTCATAAGGAGAACTGTTGCCCATGGCGCACATGGATTTTAGAACTCTTTCAGATCTTCGTCATCCAGAGGAATGACGTCTTCGGGATTCAGCGAGGCAGCGGCTCCAGGCGCGGCATGCTTGCAGGTGTCCACATGGGGTAGCAAATGCGGTTTGTTTGCCACGGCGGCCCGTTTGGGAGGTTTGAATGTGGTGCGCACATCCATGGGGGACGGCGGCCATTCCCGGCTGTTTACACGATGCACCGGGGCGGTTATCCTGGCGTGGCCGTTTGTTTTCGCTTTTATGCCACCGACAATCGAAGTCAGGGTGAATACCATCGTCTTGAGTTCCTTGGCTTGCGCGCTCAGTTCCTCGCTGGCCGAAGCCGCTTCCTCGGAATTGGCGGCATTTGTTTGCGTGACCTTGTCCATTTGCGCCACGGCAGTATTGACTTGATCAATGCCCTGGGACTGCTCGTTGGTTGCCGAGGCGACTTCCGCCGCCAGTTGAGCCACTTTTTGCGCGGCCGTGGCGATCTCATCCAGTATTTTGGCCACTTCACCGGATACTGTCACGCCGTTGTCCGCGTTTTTCTGAGAACCTTCGATAAGCGAAGCCGTGTTCTTGGCGGCTTCCGCGCTGCGCTGCGCCAGGTTGCGGACTTCTTCCGCGACCACGGCAAATCCCTTGCCGGCATCCCCCGCCCGGGCCGCTTCCACGGCCGCATTCAGGGCCAGCAGGTTGGTCTGGAAGGCGATTTCATCAATGGTTTTGATGATTTTGGCGGTTTCGTCCGACGATTTTTTGATCTCATTAATGGCGCCCGCCATGCGCTTCATCGCCTCACGGCCGCGTTCCGCGGCATCCCGCGCATCCGTGGCCATGGCATTGGCCTGCTTGGCCCCGTCGGCGTTTTGCTTGGTCATGGCCGACATTTCTTCCAGGGAGGCCGAAGTTTCTTCCAGGCTGGCGGCTTGTTCGCTGGCGCCTTCCGCCATGGACTGGCTCGATTGCGCAACTTGAGCAGAGGCGGATTCCACTTGGTCTGAACCCTCTGAGAGGCCGCTGATTACATTGTAAATGGGTTTTGTAATGGAACGTGTGACGCCCCATGCCAACAAGGCGCCGGCAATCAAGGCCGTCAGCGCCGAGAATACCGTCAACTTGCCAAATAGGCCCGCCATGCGGATGTCTGCATCGGCCGTGCTTTTGGCTTGGCTGCTGCCGAGGTCCTTCAGCTTCTTGAGTGTATCCAAAGCAACCACTTGGGCATCACGGCACGGCCCCATGCATTGTGTCACCATCGCCGTCTTCTCTTCGATGGCCTTGTCGGCCATCGCGATCATCTTATCGAAGGATGCGATGGTGGCATTGGCTGCCGGGACCATTTGTTCGGTATATGTCTTGCCGGCCCCTTCAAAGTCTCCCGCGGCAACCTGAGCCTTTATGTGCTTGCACGATTCATGGAATTGCTGATGGATGGAGAAAACTTCTTTAAGCATAGCCGTGATTTCGGGGTTCTCGATATGTTGTGCGGAAAGCCATTTCCCAAAGCCGCACGCCGTATGATCATCGTGCCCTTCAAAGACAGTGTGGGAAGCCAACATGTTTTGAACAAGCGTTTCCAGCAAATAGTGGTCACCCCGGAATCGGTTCAGCGCACACCCCAGGGCTTCCGGATCGCCAATTTTTAGGTCATCAATCGCCTTTGAGAGGTCGAAGAACTTGGCATTCGCGGCGTCCCACAAATCCCATTTTGTTTGTAGTTCTTTCCAAAGTTGCTGCTCTTCCGGGCTTTTCTCGATCGCGTTGAATGCATCGCACGCTTTCTGCCGCTCCGCGTTCCCACTGTCACTATTGATGTATTGCCTATTTCTGTCCGAGGCGGGGAGGGCCAAATCCAACAAGGTTCTCTGGGCAATTCGGATTGTACTGCTGCTTGCCTCAAGGGCTGCAAGCGCCTGTTCACCCGGCAATTCGGTGGAAAAGACTTCACTGAGCGATCCCCCCAGTCGCGACGTAGCATAGTATCCGACGCCCCCCAAGGTCATGGCAATCAGGATCATAACGCTGAATCCCAATCCCAGTTTCATTGAAAGCTTCATAGTCTTTAACATATCCCGTTCTCCTGTGGTTAAACACATCTTGTTTGCGGATCATGATCCGAAAAACTTTTTTCACCGGAAAGGCTCCATGCCCAGCCTACCCATTTACTCCGCAATCGAAAGAGCAATACCCATGCCAACCCACAATACGAACCATCAAGGGTTGCACAGGAAGGACTTACGCGGGAATATCCGGCCGGAAAGGGGGGCACAAGAAGTGTTTCAAGTTGCTGTTTCCTGAAAAATCAGAATTTTTCCGGTCTCGCCGGAATGATGAAAGGATGGGGAATGCCGGTGTGGTTGCGTTGAGCGGTAATGCCTAATATGAATACCAAGCGCCGCCATTATAAGCGAAGCCTGGCCTGCCGCTTAATTTTTCAGCGTTGAATTTCATACCGCTTAAGCAATTCATATAACCGGGACATTGATAGGCCCGATATCCGGCAGGCTTCCGGGATTTCCCCGTTGGTTGCAGCCATTAGTTTCTGCAGGTAATTTTTTTCGGCCTCGGCAATCGCCGTGTCCCGGACGTCCTTGATGGGGGGAAGCACAGACTCGGCTTTGGCGTGTGCAGGCGCTTGTTCAGGAGCGGAGGGTTCGCTCTGCATCGAGGTATGGATGGTTTTTATGCGGAGTTCCATAGGCAAATGTTTTGCGAAGAGGACCGGGTCATCGCCCGCCGCCACAAAAACCCTGTCCATAACATGCAGTAATTCCCGGACATTGCCGGGCCAATCGTGCATGTTGAGGATGTCGAAAAACTCGGGAGAAAACCCCTTTGTGGCCGTGCCCCGTTCTTCACAGAGTCTGTTCATCCGGTCTATGGCAATCGTCTTGATATCTCCTTTCCGGTTCCGTAAAGAAGGCACTTCTATGGAGAGCACCCGCAACCGGAACAGCAAATCCTGACGGAACTGCCCTGCTTGAACGATTTTGTCCAAGTTCTTGTTTGTGGCGGCGATCAATCGAAAATCGCTGAAGGATTCCTGCTGACTTCCCACGGGGCGAAATCGGTGCTCCTGGAGCACGCGCAGAAAGGCCTTCTGAAGATTCATGGGCAATTCGCCGACTTCATCGAGAAACAGGGTTCCATTGTGCGCTTGAAAGACCAGTCCTTCGCGGTCCCGGTCCGCCCCCGTGAAAGCCCCCTTTACGTGGCCAAAAAGGATGCTTTCCACAAGCGGTTCGGGAAGGGCCGCACAATCCACGATGACGAAATTACCCGCCTTCCTTGAACTGTTCTTGTGAATTGCCGCCGCGATGAGTTCTTTGCCTGTGCCCGTTTCCCCTGTGATAAGAACGTTGGCATTGCTGTCGGAGGCTTGGGCGGCCGCGTCAAGGCACCGATTCAAGCTTGGCGCCATGCCCACAATTCCCTTGCGGTCAAAAATCCGTGATTGGACCGCCCCGCGTTCCTGCCGGTATTGAAGGGCGCGCAAAAGAGGCAGGATCATTTCCTGTCGTGAGGATGACTTGCCGATATAGTCCCAGGCGCCATGATTGATGGCCAGTTCCGCCCCATCGGCTTTCCTGGAACCCGTAATGATGATCACTTCCGGGTGGGATGGAATTTCCCGAATCTGGGGCAAAATCTCCAGTCCATTTCCATCGGGCAGGTTGACATCAAGATATACCACCTCGTAGCTTTGCGCTTTCGCCGCGGACACCCCGCCCTCGCACGTGCCCACGCAACCGGCTTCGTGGCCAAGCCGCATAACGGCGCGCGCAAGCATGTTGCTGAATATTTCATCATCGTCAATAATGAGCACTCTCGCCATGGGGGCTACTCCTTGGGAAGATTGTCTTTTCGGCACATATTGAGGGCAAGAGCGACGGTCTCCGCCAAGACGGGTGTTGTAGTGGGTTTTCGGAGAACGGAGAAAATGCCCTGCGCTTTGGCGTTCACTTCAGCCGCAGGCTCACTATATCCGGTGCAGAGGACGATGGGCAATTCCGGCCGAAGACGAAGCATCTCAACGGCCATGTCCAGTCCGTTTAAGTGGGGCATAATATAGTCCGTGATAACAAGATCAAAGGCCTCCGGGCCGTTGTTGAATGTATCCAACGCACGCCGGCTGTCGGTTGAGGAGACCACGTGGTAACCGAGCCGGGAAAGACATCTTCGCGTGATGCTGACGACAACCTCCTCATCATCCACAACCAGTATTCGTTCGCCATGCCCCGTGTGTGCCGAAGGGGGCAAACGGTCAACCTCTTCGCGCTGTTCGCCCGCCCACAAGGGCAAGAAGACACTAAATGTAGAACCTTTCCCCATTTCACTGGACACCCGGATAATCCCTCCATGACTCTCCACGATGCCATGGACCACGGAAAGCCCCAAACCCGTCCCTTCTCCGGGCGCTTTTGTCGTGAAGAAGGGGTCAAAAATGCGATCCAGAATATCGGGGGGTATGCCGGCGCCCGTGTCGTGAACCAAGAGCCGCGCACACGGTTCGGGGGGTTCTCCCCGTGACGGCGGCGTGGCGGTTTCCGCCTTGGTCAACTCGATAACCAAACGGCCGCCCCGATCCCGCATGGCATGATAGGCGTTTGTGCATAAGTTTACCAGCACTTGGTGAATTTGCGTGGCATCGGCGTAAATCATCAGCGGTTCACCGGGGACATGCCAGCTCATCTCAATGGTCGAGGGAATGGACGCCCTCATAAACCCAACCACTTCTTCCACCAAAGCGTTTAATGGGAACACCTTGCGTTCCGGAGGGGTTTGCCGGCTGAACGACAATATCTGGTGAACCAGCGACATTGCGCGTTCGGCGGCTTTTTTGGCCTCTGATAGAGACTCCTGCAATTCGGGCGCCTCCGGAGGCGCATCTTCCATAGCCAGATCAAGATTGCCATGGATGGCCGAAAGGATGTTGTTGAAATCGTGCGCGATTCCTCCGGCCAGCGTGCCAATGGCCTCCATCTTCTGCGCCTGCCGGAGTTGGGCTTCCAGTTTGAGACGTTCCGTCATGTCGCGCATGATGACAAGGTATCCGATCCGCGCTCCGTCTGAATTCCGGATGGGTGAAACGGTGGCGTCTCCGTCTATGAGACCGCCGTTTTTTTGGCGGCTGATGATATGCCCGGTCCATATTCCGCCGGAAATGACGGTATCCAGCAATGTGGTGTAGCGGGCGGCGTCTTGTGTATTATCCCACAGCATCCGCGCTTCTTGCCCCTCGACTTCCGTCCGCCCATAGCCCAGAGTGTGTTCGAAGGCGGGGTTAACATAGGTGATTCGCCCCTCCGTGCTTGTAATCACGATGATCTCCGCGGCCTGTTCCACCACGGTGGCTAAACGTGCGAGCGTCTGTTCCGCGGATTGACGCTCCAACTCGGTGGCGGCGCGCGCGGAGAAAATGGTGAGCAGTTCCTCGATATGCGGCGTGCCGGGGAAGGGCTTGTCATCCATCACCGCGAGGATGCCAAGCGTTTTCCCTGAATGAGAACGGAGGGGTATCCCCATGTAGCTTTCCACTCCCATCCGCGCCAGCAGCGGATCCTTGGGGAACAACTGTTGAACATGCTCCGGGTAACGGCATAGGCCCTTCTGGACAACGTTTTCGCACGGGGTGCCCTCCAGATCATAGTTCATATTTTCGGCGTACGCGTCATTCGCCCAGATTGCCAGGGCGGTTGCATGTTCACCAGGATCATCCACCGTCGCGGCGAGGGCATACCGGACCCCCAAGGCGTGGGCCAGGTGATAAACCAGTTCGCGGAAGAAGTCTGTTCCCACCACGGACGAAGTTCCCGACAGGATGGAACGCAAAGCCTCTTCCAGCCTGCGGCGCTCCGTGATATCCAGACAGTATTCGATCATCTGGACCACATCGCCATGATCATTGAGTATGGGATAGCCGTGAACCTCAATGGTCCGTGGAAGCCCGTGTGAATCATAGTGCGTATGCTCCACCACCACAGGCCGCTTGGTTGTCCTGACTATCGCCAGTGGGCAGGGATGATCGCGGGTGTTGCACGGCTGGTCTGTTCCGTGCGCAAGCGCGTGACAAAATAAGCGATCCTTGCTTTCCGGTTGGCAAGACAGCGAATTGGCCATCACGATCTCATAATTGCTTGTATCAACCACATAGAAGGGGTGTGCAATGGACTCGAACACGTGGCGCAGAAAACTGGCTTGATCCCGTTGGGCGGCCTCCGCCTTTTCACGTTCTATCCGTTGTTCCCGTTCCTTCAATGC
>CAYXPO010000060.1:0-13189 GCA_964466925.1 uncultured Nitrospirales bacterium | reverse complement strand
ATTGCAGCCGCTCAAGAGCGACGGCGACATCAAGGCGGCGAAGGGCGAATTCGATCCCGTATGGCGGACCACCGCCAACTATATGCGTTCCGCCATGACCACCAGCCAGCAGTTCACCTTCTTCGGCCAAGGCATCAGCGCGGTGGAAATGTGGCAGACCACCATCGAGTCCGCCCTGGTGGGAAAACTGAAAACCGGCACACAGTACACCGCGGCATTCAATTTGGAAAAGGAAGAATCCACCTACGGCAGTTTCATCGAGGATTTCAGTACCCGTTCCACCCTCAGCCTGGTCCAGCCACTGCTGAAAGGCGTCAGTTGGAAGGCCAACACGGTGCGCATCACGGCGGCAAAAAACATGCGGAACATCGCCGAGGCCCAGCTCCGCCTCCAGATCATGAATTCCCTCGCGGAAGTCATCAAGGCCTATTGGGACCTCGTGGGCACGGTGGAGGCCCTGAAAGTGCGCGAGGAAGCCCTGGCGAATGCGGAACGGCTCCTTAAAATGAATGAGACGCGGCGCCAGATCGGAACCGCGGCGGACATCGAAGTGCTTCAGGCCAAGGCCGGCGTGGCCACGCGCCAAAGTGAACTCATCACGGCGCGGTCCCAGATTTCCGCGGCGGCGGACATGCTCAAGAAACTGCTCGATCTCCGCGAAGGCGACCTCTTCTCGAAAGCCCAGGTGGTGCCCACCGACCGGCCCAACATCGAAGACAAGAGCTACATGGAGCCCGCGGATTTTGATAAACACCTGGACGAAAGCGTGAAAATTGCCCTTGAAAACCGTCCGGAAATCAAGATTGCCGAAGTACAGATCACCAACGCAAAACTGGACGAATTCCGCGCCAAGAACGAGATGATGCCGGAAGTGAATCTTACCGGTTCGTATATGCAGGGCGGGCGCGACCATTACCTGTCCCGCGCCCTCTATGGCATCCGCAACAAACAGGATTATGCGTACAGCTACGGCCTCCAGGCCACCGTGCCCCTCGGCAACCGCGCGGCGCGCGGTGCGCATCTCCGGGCCAAGATCACCACGCGCGAAACCGCCGAGCGCAAGAAACAGGCGGAGCAGACCATCATGATGGGCGTCCACATGGCCATGAACAGCGTGATGACCAACCAAATCCTCGTGGAGAGCAACCGCCAAGCCGTCCGCCTGCAAGAGGCCAACGTCGTCGCCGAAGAGAAGCGCCTGCGGCTCGGCGTCACCACCAGTTGGCAGACGCTCCGCGTGCAGGAAGACCTCACCGCCGCGCAAACCATGTTCCTCCAGGCCCAAATCGCCTACGAGAAGGCCATGATCGATCTGCAGCTCGCCGAAGGCACCCTGCTCGCCAAACTCAACGTTGAATTCGAAGCCCCTGATCGCGCCAAACCCGTCAACTACTTCTACAGCATCGCCCCGAAAAAACCCTGGTAATTACCGGGTCTTTGACGAGAACCGGAGAATCAACAGCGAGGCGAGGAACACGAAAAACGCCACGGTATAGGCCATGCAGGAGGCATAGCCGAATTTGAAATCGGTGAAGGAGGTGTTGAACAGGTAAAGCCCGAAATTCGTGGAAGCGGATCCCGGCCCGCCCTGGGTCATCACAAATACTTCATCGAACATGTACACGGTGCCGATCAGCGACATGATCGAGCAGAAAATGAAGACGGGCCGCATCAAGGGCAGGGTGATGTACCAGAGGCGTTGCAGGGCGTTCGCGCCGTCAATGCGCGCGGCTTCGTAATACTCTGGGGAGATGCCCTGCAACCCCGCAAGCATCAACACCATGTTATAGCCGGTCCACCGCCACACCAGCAGCACGGCAATGGACGGCTTCGCCCAGTTCTCGCTCACCAGCCAGGGAAACGGTCCCGCGCCCACATTACCCGCCAGCCAGTTCAAGAAACCCGCTTCTTGCCCATACAACAAGGTAAACACAATAGCCACGACCACCATGGGGGTCACCACCGGCAGGAAAAACGCCGCGCGGAACATTCCCCGCAATTTCAACCAGGAACTGTTCAACAGCACCGCGAACAAAAACGCGCCGATAAACATGGGCGGGATGTACATGATTCCGATGATGAGCGTGTTCCACAAGGAGGTCAGCAGAATCTCGTCGTAAAACATATTGCGGAAATTGCTCAGGCCCACCCACTGCATGGGCGTCAACCCATCCCATTGCACAAAGCTCAAATACAACGAAAACAGCAGGGGATACAGCCCAAACACTGCGAACAACACAAAGAACGGCGAGATGAACACATAAAAATGCCGGTGGCGCCAAATCCGTTTGAGCAGGGAATCGTTCATGGAATGACTCCCATGGCAACGCGCGGTGAATGCGGGGCCGCCGGGCGATTCAATCGCCGGCTCAATTTGTCCTCCAGGCTTTGCATCAACTGTTCCGGGGGCTCCTGTATCGCCGTTGCCCATTTGCTTAACGCCTGCTGCACATACCGCATCGCCTCCATCCAGTCCGTGGTGCGGTGCATGACGGAGATTTTCTCGATGTCCAATGAGAACAAACGCCGGACGTGCTGATTGCCGAAAAAGGGCACCGGCTCATCGAAGAAGGGGTCTTGATGCGTGGAAAGCAGCGCGGGAAACAGGTCGAAATCACGGTACTGCGCCAGTTGTGCTTCGGGCGTGCACAAGGCGTATTCCATATACGCCCAGGCCGCTTCTTTCTGCGCGCACTGATCCGGCATCACCAGCACCGAGCCTCCGAGATTGCTCGTGCGCAGGCCGCCGGGATGATAGGCGGGCAACCGGAACACGCCCCAGTTTCCTGCGGTATCCGGCGCGTAATCCCGAATCAGCCCGCCAAACCACGACGCCATCGGATAGGTCGCGATGGTATCGGTTTTGAAGGAGGCGAAAAATTCAAAGCTGAACGAAACGATATTTCCGCTAATATTGGCCTCCAACAACTTCTTCAGCAGGTTCAGCGTTTCCAGCGTTTCCGGGGAATAAAGGGCGATGCGGCCCTCCGCGTCAAAGAGCTGCCCCCCGCTCTGCTGCAAAAAAATCTCGAAGAGGTCCGCCATGTTGCCCGTGGGGATGCACAGCATTTTTGTCTGCCCGTTCGACTTGGCCACCAACTCCTTCCCCAGGGCGATATAGTCGTCCCAGGTTTCGATCCTTTCCGGGTCCAGCCCGTATTGCTGAAAAATCCCCCGCTTGTAGAACACCGCGCACGGCCCCATATCCCACGGCAGCGCGTAAATCCGGCCTTCATGCACGCAACTATCCCAGAACGACGGCGCGAATGCCTTTTCGTATTTTTGGGCGCATTCCGTGATATCCGTCAGCTTGCCGGTAACGGCATAGCGCGGCGCTTCCCGCACCTGCAATTGCGACAAATCCGGCGCGCCCACCTGCGCCGCCAAGGAGAGCAAAAACCGCGATTCCAAATTGGTGGCGTTCATGTCAATGCGAACATTCACATGGGGATACTTTTGTTGAAAGGGCGGGATAAGCTTTTCCAGGCTCGCCGCCGCGATGTTCCACGACCATACCTGAAGATCGGCCCGGTATTCCTGTGGAGTAAGCGATGCGGGAATCCGCAATGGTTCTCCCGCGCCTGCCGCCATGGCAAGCCCCGCGCACACCCAGAAAATGGCTCTGCTTCTGCTCAATTCACTGTTCCTGTATGACGACCAGCACCCATGGATGGTACGGCAAGGTTCCCGCGCGTGGTTATGCCTTCCGGTACAAGCGTTTTCGCACCCGGCGGAACCACGGCACTCAATCTCAACAAGGCGCATCCGCGTTGCAGCGATATCTCCACGGACAATGTGTCCTGATGGTCAATAGTGCCCATCACGGTCCATGCGGTGTTTCCAGGATAGATTGTTTCGGCCTTCCACTGTGTTGCTGAAGAAGGCGCCGGTAGCTCATGCAAAATTATACGCGCGCTCGCTGCCTTTCCGCCAAAGGTTACCGGAATAACAAAAACGCCGCTGGAAACCTCGAAAATGTTTGCCTTGGCGGTATTGCCCTCAACCTCAATTACGTGGGGCTGGAGCACCCATTTTTTGCCGCGCAACGCATCCAATAGCGGCCCATAATCCAAATAATACGGTTCCGCGAAATCACTGGGGGGGATGGTGTGATCATTGCCCGTCACCGGGGCCGTGGGATACACCCCCATGTGCAGATGCCGTTGAAACAGCGCGTCGGGGTCGGGTTTCAAATCCTGTTCACTGGCCGTCCATCCCAACGCCGGTTTCCGCAACGTCAGCAGTCCGGTCGAATTCAGCGCGCGCCCGTTCTGCGCAAACTCACAATAAATGCCGTCCACTTCCCGCAACAGGTCGATCCGCTTCAAATGGTTGTTCACAAAAATAACCTTGTTTGCCCCGTGCATCATCGGCGACAGTTTTCCAATGATGTCCCGCCACGACGTGAACAACGAGCGGCACGCCTGGCCATTGCGCCAACTCAATCCATCGTCCTCCTGCGGATTGTAGAATCGCAGCCAATCCAGCCGATCAATGCAGATGCCCGGCGACGCAGGAATTTTCTCGATATGCATCCGGGCCTGTTCGAGCAGGTGCGCCTGATAATTCGGCCCCGCCGGATCCATCGCCACCGCCCCGCCCCACGTGCCCCACGTACCGCCCGAGGCGTTATGGAGAATCCCGTCCGCTATCTTGCCATAGAGAAAGTCATTGGCATTTTTCCACAGGTCAGTTTCCGGCACGTCCTTGCGCGCCGTGTCTGGCCCTTTGATGTCCGTGCCAAACTCGGTCACGTTGAAATAACTCAGCACATGGAACCCCATGCCCTCCATGCGTTCGGCATACTCCGCCATCTGCGCCCGCGACGTCTCGGTATATTTCCCATATACCCGCCTCCCGCTCGAATCCACATCAAAGCGCCGCCAGCGATCCTGGTCACCCTGCACCGGGGGCAGAAACATACCCATGTACGGAAAATCAAAACTCGCTTTCCAATTGATGCGGAACGCCATGCGTTTGAATTTCTCCACATCCAGCGGGCCTTCATAGGAAGAATAGGCCCCGCATCCCGCCAATTCGTCCGCGCGGGGATTTGGCGGATTGAAATACTGTGGATACCGTTGTGCCATCCACCCCAAGGCCGCACGCCAATCCGCCTTATGCACCACCAAATCCGCGCTGAACGAAAACGGCTTGCCCTGTTCCAGGCGGTGATTGATATGCGAAAAGACCACTTCGCCGTTCGCCGTGCTGCGCAACGTGAGATCCAACAAACGGTCTTCCGGCGACAGGATTAAACTCACCGCCTGATCCCGCGCGGAATCGCTTATCACCGCCAATGGAATGCAGAAGGTATTTCCTATTAACGGGCAATATCCCGTTCGCGGGGTGTCTTCCTCAAAAGGTGGCGCGCCATAAAACCATTCCCGGTCTTGCAAGGATTGAAACACCAAGGGATCATTCCACCCCTTGTTGCCCTGTAATGGGTCCGACCACGCCGTCCAAAATTGAGTGGTTCCCGATTCCCGCCACCGAAGATGCAATTCCAGCGGCGCGCTCCACGGACCTCCCATGCCCTCCGCCGACAATTCCCACCGCAGTCCCGTTTCGTGGCGGCGAAGCACTTGTGTAATTACGCAGCCGTTCTGACCGTCCTTGGTGTGGAACCGGCGCTGGATACGCCAGATTTGCTGCACTTCATCATAAGAGGCCCCGCCGTTCTCCAATTCACCCTCCTCCACCGCCGCAAAAAGCTGAAACTCGGGGGATGGCGCACCCGCCGCTTCAACCGAAACCACTCCCTCCGGTACTGTTTTAACGAAAAGTGGTGTTTCCGCAAACACATTTATGCTCATTATTGCGCACAATGCGGCGACTCCTCGCAAGGACAAAGAGGGGCGGGTTCCCCAGTTGCCTTCCTTCCCGCTCGTTCCCTCGTTGCGCTTGGGAACGGGCTTGCGTGCCCCGCCATAGTCACGCACCAAGCGTGACGAAGGAGGGTCCTCAAAGCTCCGCTTTGCATGTATTCCCGACATATTCCTCCTTTCACACGGCGGAATCTTCCACCGGCGCCATCAACCCATACACTTCCCGCGCATTGGCGCTTAAAATGTCCCTTGCCGCGTTGTACGCCTCACGCTCCGTAAACAGGTGTTCTTCCATCATTTCCGACAACGCCAGCGCAAGCGCACGGCGGGTATTCCACGCCCCGCGGAGCACCGCCACCCCCGAGCCATCCACTCCGAACAGCATCTTCTTCGCGCCCGCCACTTCCAGCCATTCCCGCACGTGCCCCGCCAATACACGCGGCGAAAACAGCCACGTCATGCGTGAAAAATCCATCCACACATTTGCATGCCGCGCCAGCACCGCCGTTTCCTTGTCAAACGGATACCCGCCATGTACCAGTACGAAGCGTGTGCGCGCCAACTCCGGACGCGGCACAAATTCCTCCAGGAACAGCGGATGCACCGCGCCCACGCCTGTTTCCGATTCATCTGAAAGCCCCACGGCGATTTGCACCGGCAACCTCAACTCCCCGCAATGACGCGCCATCACAAATGCCAGATGCTCCTGCAATTGCCGGTATTCCTCCAGCGAAACCGTCTTCCGTGCAAAAATCCGTTCCACCTCCGTCTCCGAGGTTGTTTGCCGCCCCAAGGAACACATCCATGAAAAATTCCAATGAATCCCTATAACATCCTTGTTTTCTTTTGCCTGCGCCAATGCGCGCGCCATCATGCCCACATAATCCCCAAAATTTTCCGGACGCGCGCCATGCGTTGCATAGGCTTCCTTAAGCTGCTGTTCCATCCCTTCAATAACGCCCGCGCGATCTTGACGGCGTTGTTTTAACTCCGTGTTGTTCAATGGAAACAAAAACGCATCCCCTGAGATAACCTGCTTGAATCGTTCCCCGTGCGGCGCGTCCTCCGGCCTCTGGCCCGGGCGCAACGCGAACGCCAGGCATTCCGTCCGCGTGTGACGGCACACCCGGTCATAATATTCCGTCAACGAACAGTCCGCGCAGAGTCTTTCATGCCGTTGCCGCGCCTCCTCCACCCGGTGCGCCGGCACATGGTCCCCCGGCATTTCGAGCATGTCCACCAGCCCGTCCGCCAATCCCATGGACGCCTCATTCGTGCGCCCCGCCACTTCGTGGGGAAAGAACCGTCCCAACGATTCCCGTTCTTCTCCGAAATGCCCGTGCTGAATAAACAACGGCATGTGACGGAAGGCCTTCTCCATGCGGTCCCTCTGTTCACTCGCCGCGGATACGGCAATCCCCTGAGGGGCATCCGCCGTGTCCGTGTCCGCCTTTTTCCCAGAAATAATTTGGTTTAGATATTTTTGGCGATCCACATAATACATAGCGCGCGCCTTTTTCTTCCGTTCCGCATAAAAGCACTCTCCGCACTATAGAAATTTATCCTTCCCAGCGCAACATTAACCGCCAACCGCTCTTCCCCTGAGCCTATATCCCGCCGGCTCAAGCACGCATATTTTGCGCTGGTGGACATGCTTTTCGCGGGAAGCCCATTTATCTATGGACAGATCGGCTATTTTTCACTGCTTTGCCGATTTTTCTATATATTGTGGTGTCGTAAGAAATGGATACCATGGATTGTGGTCTATTTTTTCTTTGTAAACCCTTGCGATTACTAGAGAAACACATTTTTTCGGCCTGCAAAAAAACTGTTGACTTGGGGGATATTTTGTGGTAATTTTGTGGAGTGTTAGTGGAAAGTTAATGGTTAGCAAGGGGACTTGGGATGTATTTTGGAGAGTCGACAGCTTCTTTGGACGACAAGGGCCGGATGAACCTGCCCTTGCAGTTTCGTTCCGTCATGGAAGTGAACGACCACGACACTTGGTACCTCACCCGCGGCTTCGATGGCGCCATTTTCCTGTTCGACAAGGAAAAATGGGGGAAATTGCTGTTGGAAGTGGACCATAGTGCGACACTTGACCCGGAGATGATGGATTTCCGCCGTTTTTTCCTGGGCAGCGTGGCGAAAGTCAAGCGGGACAACCAGGGCCGCCTCCCCATTCCCCAACCCCTTCGGGAATATGCGGGAATAGACCGCGAGGCGGTGATTATCGGGGTCCATGATCATTTGCAGGTATGGTCGAAGGAGACTTGGCGCGCGTATCAGGCGCGTCAAGCGGAACAATACAAGGCGATGGCGGTGCGGCTTTTTGGGCGTAAGATAGGGCCGGCCGCCGCAACCGAGGGAGATGCGCAGGGTGCTTAAGATTGAACGTTTGGAGAGTGGAGCGATTACGGTGCTCCGGCTGGATGGCGACATTGACGAAGAAGGGATGAACCAGCTTCGCCTGGCGCTGGCCAAGTGCATCCAGGATCAACGCTGCCATCTGGTGGTGAACCTGGAGCAAGTGAAGTTTGTAAGTTACATGGCCGTGGGAGTGCTGGTGGAGCGCCTGCGCCAGGTCCGCGCCTACCGGGGCGACATGAAGCTCGTGGGAGTGAATCTTTACACCGAGCGCCTGTTCCGCATGGTGGGCGTGACCAAGGTGTTCGAGATGTTCCGCGCGGAGCCGCTGGCGATTCAGGCCTATCGCGAAGCCGCGTGATGACGGCGCCATGAACGGCGCGGCGGAACATATTCCCGTACTCGCCGAAGCGGCGCTCGAATGGCTCGCGGTCAGACCCGAAGGCGTGTATGTGGATGCGACGGCGGGCCTGGGCGGCCATTCGGCCCTGATTGCCGAACGGTTGACCGGTGGACGGCTTGTGGCGCTGGATCGGGACCCGGACGCGGTGGCTCGGGCCACGGAACGGCTACGGCCGTTTCCCCGGGCTTCCGTACACCATGCAAATTATGGTGATTTGTTGGACACACTCGCCCGCTTGGACATTGGCCCGGTGGACGGTGTGCTTTTGGATGCTGGAGTTTCCAGCCGACAGTTGAATGCGGCGGAACGTGGTTTCTCGTTTCAGGAAGACGGCCCGCTGGACATGCGGATGGACCCGTCGCGCGGGCCAACCGCCGGGGAATTCCTGGCGCGGGTGACCGAACCGGATTTGGCAAACGTGCTTCAACGCTACGGCGATGTGCGCCCCGCGAAACGGATCGCGCGCGCCATCCTGCAGCGCCGGGACGCGGGCACCCTGCACCGGACCGAAGACCTCAAATCAGCGGTCTGTGAAGGGCTTTCGTTTGTACACGGCGCCCCCGGGGAAATACGCACGGTCTTCCAGGCCATCCGCATGGCGGTGAACGACGAACTGCGCTGGCTCGAACAAGGCCTGCGTCAGGCCGTCACGGCCTTGAAACCGGGCGGACGGCTCGTGGTGATAGCATTCCATTCGGGAGAAGACCGCGTGGTCAAGCAGGTCTTTCAAGAGGCTTCGCGATCCCGGCGGATTCTGGAACCGGATGGGCGAATCCAGGCCTTGATTCCGCCGGAACTCCGCGTATTGACGCCGAAACCGGTGCTTCCGGAAGCGGCGGAAACGCGGAGGAATCCACGCGCGAAAAGCGCAAAATTGCGGGCGGCGGAAAAGCTGGCCGCGGGAGGAGAATGACGTCATGCATCGAATTATCAGCCGCCAGAGGCAGCGTGCGGCGCTGTATGGCTGGATCAAATGGATGCCGGTGCTGGCTTTTCCCTTTAGCCTGATGTTTTTTGACGCCTGGCTGAATATCGAAACACGGAACAACGATTATGCCGTGGGCCGGCTAAGCAGCCAGGTGCGCACCCTTACCAGTGAGTTGGAGCACGTGCGGGTGCTGCGCGCCCAGCAGGAAAACTTGGGGGATTTGGGCGCAAAGGCCCCCAATATCGGTTTGGTGGAACCCAACCCCAATCAGGTGGTCACCGTACGGTGGGATGGACAGTGGCGGGAGCGCGCGCCGCAGGCCCCGTTTGCCCTCGCGCGGGCGCAAGGCACGATAGACGCCGGGACCGTCTCCACACCGGTGCAAGCCGAATCCACCCCGCAACATCCCATGAGTAACCCCGTTCCGGCCCCCTCACTGCCGGACGCGGCGGGGGCCGCACCGGCCCTTGCCTCCATTGAATCAATCGAAGAAGCCAAATTATTGGGTACCGTCGTAATGGAATAACCGGCATCGTGTAGAGGCACCGCGCCGGCGATGTTCCGGGGGAGATACGTATATGGATTGGCGCCGCCGGGAAAACCACCATCCCGATACCGCCGCCTATGGCGGCCAACCGGCCAAAGATGTGCATGCCCGGCAAAAATGGGTGTTTACGGCCTTTCTTGTGCTCTTTGGCATCATCGCCCTGCGCCTGACGTGGCTCCAATTGAATCCCCGCCACGAATTGACGGAGGAAGAAGCCTTTCACATCGGCGAACTGGAGTTGCGCGAACCACGCGGGGAAATTTTCGACCGGAACAGCCTGATGTTGGCCACCGAGCGCCAAGTCCCTTCTTTGTGGGCGGATCCCCGGCTGGTGAAAAATCCGGAAACCCTTGCGCAACAACTCAGCGCGCGCTTGGGCGTGGACCCGGCGGAATGTCTGGAACGGTTCACGCAAAAAGATGCAAAAGGCAATCTGCGCCGTTTTGTCTGGATTAAGCGATGGCTCACGGATGTGCCGGAAACCCTGTTGCACGAAATCCAAGACCTGAGTGAAGGCGCGGTTATGGTGCAATATGAACCGGTCCGCTATTATCCCCAGGGCGATACCGCCGCCCATCTGCTGGGGTTTGTGAACCGCGCCGGGGAAGCCTGCGAGGGCCTTGAACAGAAATTCGACAAGCATCTGCGCAGCGTGCCCGGAAAATACAAGGCCCGCAAGGATGGCGCCCGCCAGTTGCTCGAATCCCTGACCCTCGAGTATCAGGAACCGCGCGGCGGCGAATCCGTCCAACTGACCATTGACACGGATGTCCAGCATACCCTGGAACACGCCCTGGACCAGCGCATGGCGGAAACCAAGGCCGACGGAGCCATGGGCATCCTTCTGAATCCCTACTCGGGCGCCATTTTGGCGCTGGCCACGCGCCCGGCCTTCGACCCCAATCAATACGACCAATACGAAGCGGAATTGCGCAAGAACAGCGCCTTAATTGATGTCTTCGAACCCGGTTCCTCTTTCAAGATCGTCACCGCCTCCGCCGCGCTGGAGCACGGATTGATCACGCCCGATACCATGATTAACTGCGAGAACGGCTTTTTCAATCCCTATGGCCACGGCATTAAAGACGTCCATAAAATGGGAACGGTCCCCTTTTCCAAGTGTTTCGAGGAGTCCAGCAATGTCGCCATTATCAAAGTGGGCGCCATGCTGGGGCCGGAACGATTGGAGCAATGGCTCAACCGCTACGGATTCGGCCAGCGCGCGACGCATGATTTCTCCCTGGAAAGCCCGGGGTTGGTGCCCCCCCGGAAGAATTGGTCCCGATTGACCATGGGGTCCATCCCCATGGGGCAGGAAGTGGCGGTGACCATGGTGCAATTGGCCCGCGCATTCGCGGTGATTGCCAACGGCGGCTATTTGGTGGAACCGTATTACGTGGAACGCGCGGTCGCGCGCACGGGCGAGGAAACCTACTGGCACAAGCCCGCGGTACCCGTGCGCCTGCTTTCCCCGGCCACCGCCGATACCATGAAACAGCTCTGCCATCAAGTGGTGTTGAACGGCACCGGGCAAAAGGCCCTTATCCCGGAATACCGGGCCGGCGGGAAAACGGGTACCGCTCAAGTGGCCCGGCCCGCCAAGGAAGGCGGAGGGTTCATCCCCGGGAATTACACCGCCATCTTTGCTGGATTCGCCCCCATAGCGAAGCCGCAAATCGTGGCGGTAATCATCGTCAAGCATCCCACGACCTACCCATATTACGGCGGCTGGGTGTGCGGGCCGGTTTTCAAAGAGGTGGTGCGCGACACCCTTATCCGCCTCAATGTCCCCGAAGACCCGGTTCTCGACGAGAACGGCCAGCGCATTGACCTGAAGGAAAAAACCAAGCAGGCGGAAAAAATCGCGTCCGCCGGGAAAAAAAGCAAATCGGAACCTGAAAAAGACGAGAAAATGGAAGCGGAAACCGCCGATGCCGATACCATCGGCGATAGCGCCGATGAAATGGCGTTTGCCGCTTCGCTTGGTCATATGTGGGATCCGTCGGATGATTTGGAACTGGGGACGGGAAATGTGGATGGTATCAATCGCACCAAACCGTTGCCCGATTTCCGGGGGATGACCAAGCGCAAAGCCTTGGAAACCTTGCGCAGTCTGGGCATCCCTTGGGACCCCAAAGGCGCGGGATGGGTGGTGGCGCAGACCCCGGAACCCGGTACCCCGCTGGGAAAAGTGCCGGTCTGTGCATTGGAATTCGCGCCCAAGCCGGATGAGGCGGTGGTTGAAGACAAAAATGACACCAAAAAGTCTACATGATATCCTGGCCGTCTGCGGAGGGCTCGACAATGTCCCGGAAACCGCCTTGTGCGAAAAAATCATAGCGGTTACGGAAGACTCGCGCCGGGTGCGTCCGGGGGCGCTGTTTGTGGCCGTGCGCGGCGAACATTCCGACGGACATGATTTTGCCCGTGCCGCGGTGGCCGCGGGCGCCGCCGCCATCCTCGGCGGCCGCGAAGGGATTTCCGAATTTTGCGGCGTTCCCTACCTGTATGCCCGCGAAGTGCGCAAAGCCGCCGGATACCTGGCGCATGCGCTGGCGGGAAATCCCACCCAGGACATGACGGTCATCGGTGTGACGGGCACCAATGGGAAATCGAGCACGATTTTCATGGTTCAAAGCATTCTGCAGGCGGCGGGCCACCCCACCTCGAAATTCGGCACGCTGGGATATGAAATCGCGGGTGAAGTGCGGCCCGCGTTGCATACCACCCCCTTCGGGGAGGAACTGGCGGCGCATTTTGCCCATGCGAATGCGTGTGGCCAGACCCATGTGGTGATGGAGGTCAGTTCGCACGCACTGGAACAGGAACGCGTGGCGGGCATCCGCTTTACGGCGGGCGCGTTCACCAATCTCACCCAGGACCACTTGGATTTCCACCACGACATGGAATCGTACCGCCGCGCCAAACTCAAACTGTTTGAACGCATTACCGGCGGGAACGCCTTCACCGCGGTGAACGCGGATGATCCCTCGGCGGAAGCGTTTGTCAAAGCCTCCACGGTTCGCTGCCTGCGGTTTGGGAGCACCGGCGAGATAAAACCGGAGAACATCGTCACCAGCATTGATGGAACACGCTTTGATCTGGTCACGCCCTGG
>CAYXPO010000059.1:0-13224 GCA_964466925.1 uncultured Nitrospirales bacterium | reverse complement strand
GCATTTCAACCATTCTTCCTCCATAACAATACCTGAAAGCCGTTCGGGCGTCAAGTTCTTATGTTGAATTTTCTTCTAGGTTTTGAAATGGGGATCATGTATAATTAAAATAGACCATGGAAATTTTTTCCTTTGAGCATCGTCTTGCATGGCAACGGAAACGGCCATGAAGGAAGAGGCACTGGGTGTGATTTGTCGAAACGCGTGAGGCGGAGCGGCCGGAGAGCGCGAAGCCGAAACGTTAACGCACAAGAAGGTAGGGATGCATGAAGTCTATCAAGCGCATGCGGAATGGAATGTGGGCGGGGTTCTTTTTGATCATGGCGGGGATGCCGTTTCTGTCCATGAACACGGAAGCGGCCATCACGGACATCTACGACGCCAATGCGGGCGCCGGCACCATGGGCCGGGCGCTTAATCTGTCCAACAGGACTGGAACAATCACCATTAACACCGACACGATGCTTCTCTACGGATCGATCACCCCCACGCGCCAGGGCGAGGACATGAACGGGGTTTGTGTGTTTCGCTTTACCTATGTCAACTTGGGGCCTAATGTGACGGTGCAGTTGATGGGGGCGCGCCCCTTGGCGATTGTATCGGATACGGATTTCTACTTGTATACGAACCTAATTGTCACGCCCGGAACGCTGGGTGGCGGTCAAGGCGGCACGGGCGGATTTGGCGGCCAAGGCGGATTCGAAAATGAAACGCCGGGTCAGGGTGGAGCCCCCGGCACGGGGGGAGCGGGCCAATGCAGCGGGTGTGAAGGCCAGCCGGGAACCTCAGGGGCGGCGGGAAGCGCCGGAGGAGGCGGGATGCCGAATGTCGGCGGTGTAGGCAGTCCGGGAGAAAAAGGACTTACAACGCAGTTCACCGCCCCGTATGGTTCTTTGATGTTGGCTGCCGGGCCTGGCGGCGGCGGGGGCGGCGGTGGTGGCGGTGCCGGTGGAGATAATTATGGCGGCGGCGGCGGCGGCGGCGGTTCCGGCGGCGGCGGCGGCGGCGGCTATGTCTATGTGGAGGGGAAAGCCGCCCCGAAGGCTGGCAGTGGCGGTGCGGGAGGTGGTCTGGAGGGGAGTATTGGCGGCAGCGGAGGCCCTGGCGGCAAGGGTGGCACAGGCGGATCAGGCGCCGCAGGAGGCGCTGGGGCGGGACAATTGACTAAAGCCGCATTTATCGCCGCGGGGAATGAAAAGGCGGACGGCGGCTCTGGAGGAAGAGGCGGTCAAGGCGGCAAAGGAGGTGGTTGCCTTGTACTGGCCGCGCGCGGGTTGCTGTATCTCGGCGCAGGAATCAATTTGGATATTTCGGCTTCAGCCCCTGGTCAAGGTCAGGCGGGAGCCGGTGGTACCGGAGGTGCGGGAGGCAATGGCGGATATGGCGCGCCAGGCATGCTAAAACTCCAAGGCTCTGTTATAGACTTGGATATGAATGCGCCCCGCCCCACCGTGCTTACGAACAATGTGGACGGTAACAGCATCGGCGCCAATGGAAAAGTGGCCTTGATCTCCAATATGTCAAGTTATGCCTTGAGTTGGCGCAGCTTGGATTACACCCATATGACCACTTTGATTGGGATTGTGCGCAACGATGTGGTGTTAAAAGCCCCGAATCCCTTTAACGGTGGACTTTCCTCCCCCCTTATCCCCCAATTAAAAGGCGGTCCCGCGCCGCACGGCTATTTGCCCGCCGTTTATCTGAATCAATCCACGGTTGAAAGCATCCCGCCACTCCTTTCCCAAAAAGGCGTGGAGGTGCGGGTGCTGGAGAACTACGATTCCATCTATAATAACTTCAATCAAGTGGTCGTCACCAATACCAATGCCATCGCGATGGACAAGGTCTACATCCAATTGGGTGGAAATTCCGCCATGTCCCTTGGGGGCAACGGCGATCTGGCGGCGGGCGAATCCTGGACCACGGTGGTCCCCCCTTCCACAGGGGTGACGTTGGATGTCCAGGATATTTTGCCGGAGGGTGAAGGGATTGAGGAAGGAGAAGGGGGAGGCGAAGGAGAGGGCGAAGGCCAGGAGGAACCGTATGTTTGCGCCCCCATGCCGCGCACGCCTTTGCCGCCGGCGCCGGGCAACTTCAACTTCTGCGGCTCGCTCGACACCGTCTACTGCTCCTTGGCGCCGTTGAGTGGATTGGTGCCGGAAATCGGCAATTTTGCCAATTTGGTCCGATGCGACCAGGCAGACATCAACGGCCCGGTGAATACGGAAGCCGAAATACCGGTGTCGGGAAATGGCATGCTGGACGCCTATGAACTTGCGATTATCGCGGCGGTGCTCAATGACACCGGTTTCAATCAGAATGGTTTGACCCATCAGATGGCATTAAGCGCCTTTCAAAACAATTACACCGCTGTTAACAACCTTATTGTGGGGGCGTTGACCTCCCAAGGGTATTACGGGCTTGTCATGGCTTTGGTTCCGCACTTGGTGCCGGCCTTGTCCTACACGCTGGCGGGCTATACCCTGATTGGTGACGAGAACACCATGGGAGCGATTACCCAGTTGATGGGGTTGTTGGCCGAAATCGGCATCACCCCCCCCGACCCCTCCATTTTCCAAACGCTTCCTCAATGGTTTGCACCTGATCAGGATGCCGACCGCGATGGATGCACCAACCGTGAGGAATATGGCGCCTATGCGGGATTGACCGCCGAAGCCTTTGCCGCCAACGTATGGAACTCGGCCGTGCATCCGCAGGACTGCAGCGGAGGGCCTGAAGGTGAAATAGAGGGCGGCGTGGAAGGTGAGGGTGGCGTGGAAGGCGAGGGCGGTGTGGAAGGCGAGGGCGGCGTGGAAGGCGAGGGCGGCGGTTGTGTGGCGCACAGCGCGGATACAAATGATGATTTCGCCATTTCCATTCCGGAACTCCTCCGGGTTATCCAGTTTTACAATTACGGAAGCTATCACTGTGCGCCGGGAACGGAAGATGATTTTGGCCCGGGAGATGGGAGCCATGCATGTGCGCGGCATAGTTCCGATTATACCGAACCCTATTGGAGCATCAGTGTTTCCGAATTGCTGCGCCTGATTCAGTTTTACAATATGCCGAATTCGCGGTATCATTGTGACAGCGAGTCGGAAGATGGCTATAATCCGGGAATTTGAATGCCGGTTTCAGTAAATTATTGGCGGCTGACGCATAAAATGCGGGAATAGGTGTAGTTTTACTTGACATCCATCCCGGTTTAGATGATAATATTCAGTGGGACGAAGGACTTTTGGCGTTTACGGAGATGTTCCCCGGCAGCAGGTTGAATAGCAGCGAGGGGTATCAAAGCAGTAAGATTGTCTTCCGCTTCCAGAGGCTATCACGGCGGCGGAGGAAAGGTTTAATAATTATGATGACACAACTTAACCGTGAGGTGTCGAGGATGACCACGCAAAACATGGCTTACGTTGGGAGGATGAAGAGAATGCCACACGCATATTCCGGCTTGCACCAGAGGAAGATTGTTGCCATTACCATGGCTTTGGCGCTCCTTCTCATGGGAGGCGCCACGTATGGGCAAACAACGACCGCGGAGGACTATTACTCCTTGGCGCCGACCGTTGTGAACCGGCCTGGTCAGGATTTGATTGCGCCGGACAATGCCATCCTTACCTTTAATACGGATGCACTGACCCTGACGACTTCGGGGACCGGTGTGCAGCCCTATGGCACATATCCGGACGAAGCGAACGTAAATTTCGTGCGCGATGTGAACGGGGTGGCTGTGTTTTATTTCAGGAACGTAAAAATAGGTGTGGTGCAAAAACTCGAAGTGACTGGTTCACGCCCCTTGGCCATCTCGGCGGACCGCGATATGTACATTGCCTCCGGCCTTGATGTGAGTGGTGTAACCCCCGGAAGAGCGGGCGGGGGTATTGGAGGAACGGGCGGAACCGGACGCGGCGCCGGTGGGGAAGGCGGTTCGAAGTTTGGCGGGGGAGGTTCGGGAGGGATTGGTGGTAATGGCGGATATGGCGGCGGTGGTATTTTTTGGGGATCGAAAGATGGCCAGCAAGGCTACACGGGAAATTCGGCGCCCACCAATCTTGACGGGCGTTCCGGCATCCAAGGCGAGAGCGGGGCTTCGGGCAAGGATGGTGCACCGGGGAATTCCGGGTCCCAAGGTGTGCATAACGCGGATCAGTACTATACCCCGGGCGCGGGTGGCACCGGCGGTCCTGGTGGTTCAGGGGCTGGAGCGGGCGGTCTTGGCGGAACGGCCGGAGCCGGTGGTGGAACAGGCGGTGCGCCAGGACAAGGGGGGAATCTCCTTGATTGGCCGCCGCGTCCGGATGGTTCCAATGGATCAACCGGTAATCCTGCGACTGGGATGGCTGGCGGCGGCGAAGGAGGTACGCAAGGGAACACCGGCACAGTGGGCGGCACGGGGCTTGATGCCCGGTTTGCAAATCCGAACTATGGGAGTCTTGAGTTAATTGCGGGCAATGGCGGAGGTGGCGGTGGTCAAGGGGGTGGTGGTCAAGGGGGCGGTCAAGGCGGCGGTGGCGGCGGCGGTGCGGGTGGTGGTGGCGGCGGTGGCGGTGGTAAGAGTTGGTATGGCGAGGCGGGCGGCGATGGCGGCAGGGGTGGTTCAGGCGGCATGGGGGGCGCGGGTGGCCCGGGCGGTCCTGGTGGTGTCGGAGGTGCGGGCGGACGTGGCGGTAATGGTGGCGGGGCGCTGATATTGTCCGCGCGGGGTTTATTGCAAGTTACCGGGCAAATTCCAGTGGATATATCCGCCACAGTGCCGGAAGCGGGTGTGGATGGCACGGCGGCGGGTGCGGTCCCGTCCTCGGATCGCAGTCCTTTACCGGTTCCCAATTCGGGGACGGCGGGACCCCAACCGGGTAATCCGGGAACCCATGGCAGTCTTGGCTCGGGCGGCGACGGGGGCGGTGGCGGTCTCGGCCATTCAGGTGCCATGGGTGGTGCCGGAAACAAGGGCGGTGCCGGGAACAAGGGCGGCTCGGGCGGCCGTGGCACCCCCGGCATGGTGAATCTGCATGGATCCGTGGTCTATGCGGAGAACATGAAGATCAATGCCCAGAACGGGGCCAGCGCCGATGCCTTGCACAGTGGGAAAAACATTGTAATTTCGAATATGGCGGATGAAGTTTACAACGCCCACAAACCCACCACGACTCCGTTTACCCCCAATTTGGTGCGTCAACAAGTGACTTCGTATGCGCGCATTCGCGGCACTTCTCCATTCTTCTATTCGTGGTTTGGCGGATCTTATTATCCGCTTATTCCCAACTTGGACCGTGGTCCCGCGACGCACGGGTTGCTGCACATCAATCAAGGTTCCAGCGATCCCATGCCCTCCTTCTTCAACAAGGTGACGGTGGATGGAACTGCGTTCTCCGAAACGCTCCCCGCAGGCAATCCCGAGTCCTGTTTGAAGCTGAAGGTGTTTGAGGCGGGAGTTTCCGGACAAAAAAGCCCGTATAATTTTACCCAGGTGTTCGTAGTGAACGATTCCCCAACCAATGAAACATTCTCCAACATCTACCTCCGGGTATACAATGGAAACGATCCGATGGGGCCGGCGTATCGAATCGGCGAATGGGTGGAGGCTGAAGGCAATAACACCGGGCAAATGCTGCCGGGACAATATTGGACGACCACCATTCCGGCCGGCGCCCATGTGCACCTGCTGCAGTTGCCGATCATTACTGCGCATCCGCAGAATGCCGGCGCCTTCCCGAATCAGGGAACGGTAATTACATTCTCATGCACCTGCAAGAGTTCCACCGACATCCACTACCAATGGTGGCAGGCGCGGCAAGGCTTCGAACCCACGCTTATTTCCGGCGCGGCGGGTGATGTACCGGCGGGCAATGCCATCACAGTGACCTATCAGCCGACCGTGGCGGAATCGGAACAGGGCTATTATTTCGTGGTCATCCGGAATGAAGCGGGTTCCGTAACGTCGGATCAGGCGTTCATGAATATTTACGAAAAGCCATATATTATGGTACACCCCGTGGCGAGTAAAACGGTGTTCCCGCCCCAGCCCGCCGTTTTTGTGGTGGATGTCTATCACGGCGGATACCCTCTGCCCGAAAATCATCCCGCGAAATTCAGCCCGCAGTGGGACTATACCATTGGCGAAAGTTATACGTGGTGGTTTCAGGGGGTGGATGACAATGGGGTGCCCTCCGGCAGCTTCTCGATTGTCCAAGGGTTGGCCGCGCCTTATCCCCGCAATTTCAGCAGCCGTACCTTGCAAATTTCTCCGACGGATGAAACGAAGCAAGGCCGGTACAAGTGTTATGTGGAGAATCCGGCCGGCTTTGAGTGGTCCACGGAGGGGTATTTGGACGTGGCCAACGGGGCGCATATCACCCGCCAGCCGGAAGATGTTGGCGTGCCGGTGGGATTCGACGCCAGCTTTGTTTGTGTTGCCGAAGGGCCTGCGGGTTCCGTGGTGAATTATTTCTGGTATTACTCGACCGAACAGGACGGCGGCGCCCCGTGGGATCCGTCGGACCCGGACGGCTTGGGCGCCAATGCCCACTGGGTTCCGGTTCCCTTCACGGGGCCGGGCGCCAATCCCACGGCGCATAGCTCAATGCTGGAAATTGACAATGTCCAGTCGGAGGATAAAGGCTGGTACTTGTGCTACGCCTATTGCAACAGTCAGGGCGAATACTCAAATCCGGCGCAACTGCGCATCGAGGACCCCGGAATTGTGGAGCACCCGCAATCGCAGACCAAGAACCCGGGGCAGATCCTGCAATTGAAGGTGGTGGCGCTCACGGAGTATCCTCCGTTGGCCTACCAGTGGCAGCGTGCCCCGATCAATACGGAAAACTTCTATGATATTGATCCGGATAATCCCCGCGGCACCGGGTATGTGTTTGATCCCGCGAATCCGAATCTGATTTCCATGATTCAAATCCCGAGTTGCGCGGAAGCGGATGAAGGCATGTACCGGGTCAAAGTCATCAATGCGAACGGCGACTGGAAGATGTCGAATACGGCCAAGGTCGTCATTCGCAACGCCCCCGAAATCCTGGTGGACCCGGTAGACGTCGAAGTGGCCCCGGGGGCGGATGCCCGCTTCTGGGTGGAAGTGGCGGAAAGCGACAGTCCGTTGTCCTTCGAATGGTTGAAAAACGGCGAAGGCGTAGGGGTCTGGTTTAACCCGGCGGATGAATTCCGTATTTTGGGCATTTACATGGACCAACTGCAATTCCTGACCGCCAAGAATACGGATGAAGCGGCCTATTCGGTCCGTGTGACCAATGCGGTTGGTTCGGTGACCTCCAAAACCGCGTACTTGTTCGTGGGGCCGAAAATCCATCTGGACAATGAACGCGGCGGCGGCACCTATTACGTGAATTCTCCGCTGGTTACGCTCTCGGTGGATGTGCATGGCGGGAAAGAGCCGCGCACGTATCAATGGTTCCGTAATGGCGTGGCGGTGAATCCCACCCCGCAGACGGTGCCGACCGGCTCCGATGTCACGGTATATCTCCCGATATATAATATCACCACGGCGAACAAGGGTGATTATGTATGCAAGGTGGATGACTCCCGCCCGGGCATTGAAACCTCGAAGACGATCACGGTGAATGTGGTTCAACCCTTGGACCATACCCCCACGATACTGGGCCCCTCCGAAATCGTTTTGAAGGAATGCTCGGATGCGCTGGATTTGAACGTGGTGCTCGACAGCCAGGGAATTCCGCCGGTGACCTTCGAGTGGTTCTATCAGCCGTTTGGCAAGGCCGAACCGGTTTCGATTGGCTCGGGCATCAATATGACCAACTTCCATCTTGATTCCGTCTCGGTGGCCGATAACGCCGGCTACTATTATGTGGCGGTGCATGACAGTGGCGGCGACGGACCCTATGAATCCAACAAGATAAAATGCGTGATTGAATACTGCACGCCGGCCGCCGGCGGGCTGGGTCTCGCCATGGTGACGGCGGCTTCGGCCCTCTTCGGCGCGCTGGCCTTGCGCCGCCGCAAACACTAATCCCAAACAAACCCTGAGAGGGCCGGACCACGTGTCCGGCCCTCTTTTCATTAGTAGGCAGTCCATGGATTCTCCTTCAGTGGATACGCACACCGAATTAGTAAAAGCTGAAACCCTCCGGCTGGGATTTGACGCCGTGGGGATAGCCTCCGTATCCCCGGCGGACCCGGAGGGCCGTCTTGGGGAATGGCTGCGGCGGGGGTATCATGCGGAAATGGAATGGATGACCCGGACGCACGGGATTCGCCGCGACGTTTCCCGGAAGGTTCCCGGGGCCAAGTCGGTGCTCGTCGTGGCCCAAAATTATTACACCGGGGAAATGGAATGTCCGGCGGAGTGTGGAAAAGTGGCCCGGTACGCTTGGGGGGAGGATTATCATCCGTTGCTGCTCTCTCGCCTGAACCGGTTGGCGGCCTTCCTGGAAACACTTCAGCCGGATGGGACTCATTATGCCGAAGTGGACACCGGTCCGGTGCTTGAACGTGCCTGGGCGGCCCGGGCGGGATTGGGCTGGATAGGGAAGAACAGTCTTCTGGTGCGCCGGAAGGGCGGGTCGTGGTTTTTTCTGGGCGTGATCATCACCACCTTGGAACTGGTTCCCGATGCGCCCGTACGCGATTATTGCGGACAATGCCGGGCCTGCATGGATGCCTGCCCTGCCCAAGCCATTGTGGAACCCCGCGTGGTGGATGCCCGGCGGTGCATTGCCTATCACACGATTGAAAACCGGGGGGAAATTCCGGAATCCGTGCAGGCTTCCATGGGTTCCTGGGTGTTTGGTTGTGATGCGTGCCAGGAAGCCTGCCCGTGGAACCGTTTTGCCCGGATAACATCGGAACGGGCCTTTTTTCCCCCTTCGGATTCCCCCCATCCTAACCTGGAGGACTTGCTGAAAATGGAGGAATCCGAGTTTCAGGAACGCTTTGCGCGGAGTCCCCTCCTGCGCGCGAAGCATGCGGGAATGCAACGCAATGCCCGTATCGCCCTGAACAATAAAAATTCCCTGAAGGGCTGACATCGAAGTTGTTCGAGGCGGGGATGATTTTCGTGGTAGTATGGGGAACATTTTGGATGAAAGGATGAAGTATATGGCCAAGGAACTTCGTGTGACGGTATGGAATGAAGGGGTGCATGAGAAGACGAATGAGAAGGTGCAGGCGGTGTATCCGAAGGGGATGGGGCGCCAAATTGCGCAGTATTTGAAAAAGCAGGCGGGGATCAAGTCGGTGCATGTGTCGGAACTGGAAGACCCCGATCAGGGACTTTCCGGCAAAATTTTGGACAAGACGGACGTGATGACGTGGTGGGGGCATGTGGCGCATGACAAGGTGACGGAAGAGAACGCGGAACGGGTGCAAAAGCGCGTGGTGGAGGGCGGCATGGGATTGGTGGTGCTGCACTCGGGCCACATGTCGAAGCCGTTCCGGCGGTTGATGGGCACCACATGCATGCTGAAATGGCGGGAATGGAAGCGCGAAGGGGAGCGGGAGCGCGTATGGGTGGTGAATCCGGGGCATCCGATTGTGGATGGCCTGCCGGAACGGTTCGAGTTGGAGAAATCGGAAATGTATGGCGAACACTTTGACGTGCCGCCGCCGGATCAATTGGTGTTCATCAGTTGGTTCCAAGGAGGCGAGGTCTTCCGGAGCGGATGTTGCTGGCACCGCGGGCTGGGCAAAGTGTTCTATTTCAGCCCGGGCCATGAGACTATTCCTATTTACCACGACGAAAATGTGCTGCGGGTGATTTATAACGGAGTGTTGTGGGCGGCCCCTGCACGGGTGAAGGGCGGGATCAAACGAGACCATTTTGAGCCTCCTTTGGAACCGCTGGATTGAGCCTGTTGCCGTGCAAAGGAACCCATTGGAAAACCGGGAAAGGGCCTTTCATGCGTAAGACATTGATACTATGCTTATCGCTTGTGGCCTTGGATGCGGTGGCACAGGAGTTGACCCTGTCGAAAAAGGCGGAGGTGTTTCAACGGGACATGGAAGCCCGCTTTCTGCTGGACGGCCAGGCGCTGTGCAAACTCAAGGCCCCCCATGGCGTGCATCACGAGACTACGTACAACATGCCGGACAACGCCTATATGACGGGCATCCATGCGGGCACGCAGGCGATGCGGTACGCGGTAACGAAGGACCCGGCGGCCAAGGCCGCGGTGCGGGAGGCGTTGCGCGCGCTGCATCTGCTGTGTACCATCAGTGGAAAACCGGGACTGTTGGCGCGGGCGGCTTGGCCGAAGGACAAGCCGTTCAATGATGATGGCAAATGGCACGATTCAGCGGATGGGAAATACCAGTGGCGCGGCGACGTGAGTTGCGATCAGGTGGCGGGGGTGATGTTCGGATTTTCGCTGGCCTATGAATTGGCGGCGGAGGAAGCGGAAACGAAACTGATCGCCGGGGATGTGGCGGCGCTGGTGGACCATATTTTGGACAATGGCCTGCGCATCGTGGATGTCAATGGCAAGCCCACCCGGTTTGGCAATTACACGAAATTGTACGCCAGTCTGATCGAGCCCATGAACGCCCTGTATTGGCTTCAGGCGCTCAAGGTGGCCGTCCAAGTGACGGGGGAGGCGAAATATGGAGACGCCTACCGGAAGTACGCGGTGGACGAGGGCTATGCGGATATTTCGCTCCGGGCGCGCCCCATGGGCGACCCCACGAAGCGGCATGGAGTGAATCATTCCGACGATGTGTTATTATTCCTGGCATATTCGCGGCTGCTGCCGCTGGAACAGGAGGAATCGCTTCGCCAATACTACGTGGCGGGATTCAAGCGGATGTGGGAGGGAGAGGCCGGATATCCCGGCGTGAAACCGGAGGCGAATCCCCTGTATGCGTTTTTGGCCGCCCACTATCTGGGAGAGGATGCGTGCGTGGCGGGAGCGGTGGATACCTTGCGGTGGTTCCCCTTGGATATGAAGATGCGGCCGGAAATGGTGACGAAATATGAAACGGAAATGAATTTTACCTTTGATGGGATGCCCAAAAGTCCGGAAGCGCGGGAGGGGCAGCCGATCCCGGTGGACCGGCGCGACCGTGCATGGTCGGCGTGGGTGATGGACCCCTATCATAACCGGGAAAACGACAAAAAATTCCGGCATATGGAGTTTAACGGCCACGATTACCTGTTGGGGTACTGGCTGGGCCGGCATTTTGGGTATGTGATGCAGGACTAAACGATCTGGACAGGTGGAAAAGAACGTATGACGCGGACGAAAAAATTCGGCATGGTGCTGGCAATTGTGGCAAGCCTGGTGGCATTGGATCAGATTACAAAAATGATTGCCATTAAACTGCTTATGGGGCAGCCGATGATCCCGTTTCCCAAAAGCTGGGCGCCAAACGATTTGTTCCGGTTCCAGTTCGCCACGAACACCGGGGCCTTCCTGAGCCTGTTCAGCAACCTGCCCGAAAACATGCGCGCGTGGATTTTAATCGGATTCAATTCCATTATTTTAATCGCCGTGGCGATTTTCCTATTCGCCAAACGGACGCTTCATCCGGCGGTGGTGACGGCGCTGGCCATGGTGCTGGCAGGCGGCATCGGCAATCTGATTGACCGCATGTTCCGCGACGGCAGGGTGGTGGATTTCATGAATGTCGGCATTGGCTGGAATACCTGGGGCATCCGTTCGGGTATCTTCAACGTCGCGGATTTGGCGATAGTCGGCGGACTGCTGGCACTGATGGCCCTGGAACTCTTCCGCGGAAAAGGACGGGAGGTCAAATAATCTTGGAAGGCCCTTCTTTCCGCTAAAACCAGCGCAAATTCTGGGGATTCGCTTTGTATATATTCATAATATACAATCAAAGCATGTATGCCACAATCTCCATGCCCGAGTTTGAAGGATTTGACTCGGACCGGTGGGAATGCCGAGAAGAATTGGCTTCGCCATCAAGTACATCCTTTAATTCACCCATTTTGACACGGGAAAATGAAAAGCATTCGATGAATGAGCAGAGATATTTCGTTTTAGGCAAAATGAATACGGGACGGGAATTGTTCATTGTATTTGCCATTCGCAAGAATCGAAGGCGTTTCAGGAGCGCACGAACGATCCGTGGAAATTGAAATGGGACCGCGAATAGTGAAGAAGGGGAAAAATGAATGAACAGAATCATGCGCGTTGAAATATTGGTTGGGACGTTGTTGCTGGCACAAGGCGTTCAGGCGGCCACCATGCAACCGGCCTACTATGCCCATCCGGCGGTGGAGGATGTGAACGGAGTGATTGCGCCCTGGTATGCCGGGCAGAACGGGCAGTTGGATGAGCGCATCCGGATATCGGTGGAGACCCTGAAGCGGTATCCGTGGGTGGATACGGACAAGGCGGTGATGGCCGCGCCCTATTATGTGTATACGTCCATGTGGAGTATTGACGCGGAGGGGACTATTGGGGCGCCTGAACTGAACGATTGGATGTGCGGCGATTTGGGGCAGCGCACGGTGAGCCTGATCAATGGCATGGCGGAGTATTACCGGTATTCCGGCGATCCCGCCTCGGTGGCCATTATCACGATGCAGGCCGACTACATCTTGGCCTATGCGCAGACGGGGCCGGACCATCCCTGGCCGAGTTTTCCGATCAGTGTGCCCACCAAGGGGAAACCGTATGGGAAATGCGATCCGAACGGATTTATCCAGCTTGATTTGTCGGCGGACATCGGAACGGCGATTTTACGAGCGTACCGTATCACGGGGGATGAACGGTATGCGGACGCGGCGAAGCATTGGGCGGACATTTTTGCGGAGCACTGTAATTTTACCGCGGGGCAGGCGCCCTGGCCGCGGTATGCGAATCCTGAAGCCGTTTCGTGGAGTAATGATTTGACGGGAAGTGTGACGCTGATTTTGCACTTCCTGGATCAAGTGATTCGCCTGGGATATAAGGGGGAAAATGATCGCGTCGTAGCGGCGCGGGATGCCGGCCGGAATTACGTAGACAAGGTTTTGTTGGAACGCTGGACCGTGCAAGATACCTGGGGCCGTTATTATTGGGATTGGGAATGCCCGGTGTATTGCATCGCGGGGCTTTGGGCGGGGCAATACCTGATGGAATGCCCGGATGCATTCCCCCATTGGAAGAATGACGCGCGCAACGTGATTTCGCTTATGCTGCACCGGACGGGCGTGGACCCGGCGTCGCTGGGGGAGGTGTACAGCGGGGCGTGGGCGGTGCCGGAATCACCGAGTTGTTGCGGCCTGTCGCTTTCGTA
>CAYXPO010000058.1:0-13228 GCA_964466925.1 uncultured Nitrospirales bacterium | reverse complement strand
GCGGCTATGCGGGGACGCTAACGCGGCCCCGACGTTTGTGATCGGCTCAAAGCCCTAGCTTGAGTTGATCGTCTTTCTTGTCTTGTTCTTCCTGCTTGCGGATGTATTCTTTGATGACCGCTTCGTCTCGGCCCAGCGTGGACACAAAGTAACCGCGCGCCCAGAAATGCTGGCCCACGAAGTTGCGTCGGTTCTCTCCATACACCCGCGCCACATGGATAGCACTTTTGCCCTTGATGTACCCAATCACCTGCGATACCGCATATTTCGGCGGAATCGCGATCAGCATATGTACATGGTCGGGCATCAGGTGACCTTCTTCTATTCGACTTTCCCGGCGTGTGGCAAGCTCCCGAAACACCTCGCCCAGGTGTCGCCGCAGCTGCCCGTACAACACCTTTCTTCGGCACTTCGGTATGAATACCACATGGTATTTGCACTCCCACTTCGTATGGCTTAGACTTTCATAATCGTCCATCCTGAGACTCCTTTTCGTGTGCTTGAGCGGCTCACAATTAGGAGTCTCCGTGATGGGCTCCCGTAAATGTCAAACTGTGACTGCCTCCCCGGCATAGCCGGGGGGTCTCCCAATGTAGGCTAGAAATTTGGCATGGGGCATGCTTTAGGAAGGCCAGAAATTGAACCGCGAACGACTCAACCCGAAGGAGAAGCCCCATGTTGCCCGAAAACGGAATCGAAACCGACTCATACCTGAAGAAATGCTACCTGCAACTTTTCCGCCATCATAAAGTGCGCTACACCGTTATTTACCCCTCCTGCATGGTTGGCCCCATGATGATCAGCAAGAAAAAGTGGGTGCTGGACGCCGCATAAGGGATTATCGCGGTACCGGAACGTTATGGAGGAGGTGTTGGACGGCTTCGATGCAGGTGAGGCCCTTGGACACAAATTCGGGCTTCAGGATGATGCGGTGTTCGAGACAGGGGAAGGCCATGCGCTGGATATCTTCGGGAATCACGGAATCGCGGCCGTGAATCGCCGCATGGACGCGGCTGGAAAGCAGGAGGGCTTGGGTGGCGCGCGGCCCCGCCCCCACTTTGATGCTGCTGTGGTTGCGGGTGAACCGGGTGAGTGTGACAACGTAGCGGACCATTTCCGGGCGCACTTCAATCGCATCGAGGGCGGTCCGCAATTCGGCGAGGCGTTCGGCGGTCAGGAGGGGTTGAATGACACCGCTTTCGAGCAGGGTTTCCGGCGCGTCCTTGGTCAGGGTGCGTTCCGCCAGCAACACTTCCTCGGATTCATCGGGGCAGTCCATCCGAATCTTAATCAGGAAGCGGTCTTTTTGCGCCTCGGGCAATGGATAGACGCCTTCGGATTCGATGGGGTTTTGCGTCGCAAACACCGTGAAATTAGACGATAACGGATACGTCTGGCGGTCAATGGTGACTTGATGCTCCTGCATGGCCTGCAACAGCGCCGACTGTGTCTTGGCGGGTGCGCGGTTGATTTCATCGGCCAGCAGGAACGTGGTGAAGATGGGGCCGCGAATCAGGGTGAAGTCGTTCAGTTTCGGATTGAACACATTCGCGCCGATAATATCCACCGGCGTCAAATCGGACGTGAACTGGATGCGTTGAAAATCACACCCCAGCAAATGCGCGAGCGTGCGGACCAGCAGCGTTTTCGCCACCCCGGGCACGCCTTCCACCAAGGCGTGTTTTCCCGAAAAAATGGCGATGAGCGCATGGTCCACCACCTCTTGCTGGCCGATGATCACCTTCGCCACTTCCCGGCGCGTTTGCGCCAGCACTTCCAGTATTTGCCGGACCTCGTCCTTCACGCATCGCTCCTCTTCTGAAAAGCCCTCGTTGTTCCCAGCGCCAAAGTACTCCAAAACCGGGTCAATTTCAACTGCGAATAATAGAACGCGGATGACCCGGATTGAATGGATTCCCACGGACAGGCAAAAGGCCGCACATGAAAAACCGACGGATTCTTTCCGTAAAAATCTGTTCTTTCCTTGCGAATCCGCGCTATCCGCATCCTCCGCGTCCTCTTCCCTATGTTTTGGTCATGCCACGCCGGGATGGCGCTTGCTTGTTCATGCTCCGCCGCGTTTGTATAATTCGTGCATCGGCTCAAAGGGAGGAACCATGGCGGATCAGGAATGCCTGAGAATATTGCGTCAGGGACCGCAGGCGTGGAATGCCTGGCGGGGTCCCAGCGGCTACGTGGCCGTGGACCTTTCCGGGGCGAATCTGGAACGCATGTCCTTGTGCGGAGTGAATCTGGAAGGCGCCAATCTGAAAGGGGCGAAGCTGAGCAATGCGAACCTGTGCGGGGCGGTATTGTCCGGGGCGGACCTGAGCGAGGCGCGGTTGTACGGGGCGGATTTGAGCGAGGCCAATCTGAGCCGCGTGAAATTGGAATATGCCGATCTTCGGGAAGCCAAATTCGCGGGGGCGGTTTTCGATGAAGCCAATTTCCGGGAAGCGCGGCTCGGCGGCGTATCCTTCGCGGACACCTTCCTGCGGGCGGCCAATCTTGGCGGGGCGCTGATGAGCCACATGTGTTTCCGGGGGGCCGATCTGCGCCATGCCGATTTGCGCCGGGCCAGCCTGCACCATGCCGACATGCGCGGGGCGGACCTTCGGGAAGCGATTCTGGTGGAGGCAAAAGTGGAGCGGGGGAATTTCACCGGGGCCAATCTGGAAGGCGCGAATCTGATGGGGGCGGACTTTTCCGGCGCATGCCTTAGCAAGGCCGTATTGTGCGGCCTTGACCTTCATAAAACGCAATTGAGCCAAGCCGAATTCCACTCCGCCAATCTGCGGGGAGTATTGATGGACGGTCTTTCTGTTCCGGGCGGCTGCTTTCAAGAGGCCTGCTTGGATGAAGCAAAATTACGCGGGGCGGACCTGTTAAAAGCCAATTTTGAGAAGGCCTCCTTTCAAGGCGCCGATTTGAGCCGCGCCAACATGGCTTGCGTAAATCTGAAAGACGCGGACCTGTCGCATGCCATGCTTGAAAAAACCAATCTGGTGGCCGCGGATATGACGGCCGCGAATGTGGCCGGGGCCGTTTTTTACGATGCCTTGTTGGTGGCGGCGAGGGTGCAGGGAATTCGCGGCTGGGAATCCGCCAAAGTGCAGGGCGCCGACTTGACCGGCGCGCTGCGGCCGCCCAATGCGTTTCGGGGTTGGGCCCGGGAACAGGGCGCGGTGCTTGGCGGCCCCATCACCATCTTGCAGCAAGGGGTGGGCGTTTGGAACGCCTGGCGTCAAGACAGCGGCGTGCACACCCTCAACTTGCACAAGGCGGACTTGTCCTGGGCGGATTTGCTCAATGCCGATTTTCACGGGGTGGACCTGAGCGGCGGCAATCTCTCCGGAACCAATCTCCACGGCGCGGATTTCCGTGAGGCCAAGCTGTCCCACGCCAATTTACAGGACACCAAACTTTCCGGCGCCCTGCTGGAAGGCGCGAACCTGCAAAACGCCGACTTGCGGCAGGCCGATCTGCGCGGGGCCGATTTGCGCTCCGTACGGCTTCATCAAGCCCAGTGCCACAAAGCCCTCCTAAGCAAGGCGAACCTTGCCAATGTGGATTTATCCGGGGTGGACTTCCAAGAAGCGGATCTCAGCGAGTCCAGCCTGCAAGGCGCACAACTCACCGGCGCCAATTTCCGCCGGGCCAGCCTGCGCCAAGTATCGCTGGCGGGCATGGATTTGAGCGGATTGAATTTCAGCGGCGCGGACCTCTCGGGCGCCAATTTGCAGGATGCGAACCTTCAGGATACCAACTTCAGTGATGCCAATCTGTCCGGCGCCAATCTCCAGGGGACCAATCTCAGCGCCGCACAGATGAAGGGTGCGGTGTTGGAAGATGCCGTGCTGCCCGTCCGCCATCACTTATCGCGTTGGCTCCCCGGAAAACGCCGCTGAAACATAAGTCGTTATATAGCAAGTAATTATGATTAAAGCAGTCATAAATGTTCTTAGAAAAATTTCATCATCCCAATTTTCCTCTGGATTTGACAAAAGCACAAATACTCCAGCTTTGGACGAAACTGCACGAAGCACACACCCAAACCTGCACCAGTGTTTTTCAAACGGTGGTGTTAACCGGACTGGTGCCCCTATTCACTTTGCTGGCCGGTTATGTTTTTGGGAAAAGCCATTCTGGCGAGAACCAAACAAAATGATGTTTTTGCTTTCCGCGGCCTATCATGCACGGTAATACATCTGTCCCAAGGCGATGCCGCCGTCGTTGGGGGGGATGCGGTGATGCCAATGCGGGATGAGCCCGTTATCCCGAAGCCGCTGTACGGTCCATTCAGTGAGCAAGGTGTTCTGGAAGCAGCCGCCGCTTAGCACTACGTCCGGCAGGCCAACATGTTTCGCGATATCCACAATGCCTTGCGTCAATGCCGCATGGAATCCGGCGGCAATATCCTCCACCACAGCTCCAGAGTGTACAGCATTTATAATGGCGCGGAGTACGGGTTCCCAATCCAATACAATACCGTTGGGTGAAGGCTTCAACTGCATCGCGGCAATCGGTTTGGAGATATTGGAGCGCCACGCGGCATATTCCAGCGCCATAGCCGCCTGACCTTCAAATTGACTTTTGGGGTGCAATCCAAGCAAGGCGGCCACCGCATCAAAGAGACGTCCCGCGCTGCTGGTTTCCGGAGCGTTCAGATTTCGCTCCAACATCTGCTTGATTGTCTTGCGCTCGGTTTCGCTAAACGCGCGAAGGGAAGGAAGATCATTCCGCGCGAATGCGGCCTCGCCTTCCATGGCATACAATACGCCTGCCGCGGAGCGGCGGGGTTCCTTCACGGCCGCGCCGCCGCCGGGCAGACGGAAGGTCCGCAGCCACGCCACGCGTTCATATTCGGAAGTTGTGGCCCGTAAAAATTCACCGCCCCAAATGGTGCCGTCGGGACCAAATCCCGTGCCATCCCAAGCCACCCCCAACACAGGGCCTTGAAGACCGTGTTCAGCCATGCAGGCGAGCACATGCGCGTAGTGATGCTGCACTTCCGTAAGGGGCATGCCGAGACCGCGCGCATGTTTGGAGGCAAGATAGTCCGGATGAAGATCGCAGACGGCCTGCACAGGTGTTGCGTCATACAACGTTTCCAGCGCCTGTGCGGCTTCCAGAAAGGCGTCAAAGGCGCGCGGCGTTTCCAGATCACCGATATGCTGACTGATAAACGCATTACCGTCTTTTGCGACGGCCACGGTGTTTTTCAGATGTGCGCCAAACGCCGCGCGCGCTGTTTTCACGACAGGGATTTTTACCGGCAACGGCGCATACCCCCGCGACCGCCGCAACACCATTTCCCGGCCCGCCACAACCTGCACGATGGAATCATCCACATGCCGCGCAATGGGGCGGTTGTGCACCAGGAACACCTCCGCGATGCCCCGCAGGCGGTCCAGGGCCTCCCATTCATCAATGCATATCGGCTCCTCGCGCAGATTCCCGCTGGTGGCCACGATGGGAAATCCCAATTCTTCCAACAGCAGGTGATGCAGCGGGGTGTACGGCAGCATCACCCCCAACCGCGGACACTCCGGGGCCACCGCCGCGCTGAGTCTTCCACCGGGTTTTCGATTTATCAACACAATGGGACACTCCGGAGATTCCAGCAGGTGCTGTTCCAGTTCGGAAATGTCAACGTCCCCGCGAATTTGCTCCAGCGAGGGATACATCAAAGCAAACGGTTTTTCCTCCCGGTGTTTGTGTTTGCGCAACCGCCGCAGGGCTTCATCGTTCCGCGCATCCACCACAAGATGAAACCCGCCCAGCCCCTTCACCGCCACGATGCGGCCCTCCCTAATCCGGTCCGCCGCGCGGAGCAGCGCTTCGTCGCGGGCCGCCTGTTCGACACCCTCCGCATCCCACAGGGCAAGGTGCGGTCCGCAGGCCGGGCACGCCGTGGGCTGGGCATGAAACCGGCGGTCCAACGGATTGTCGTATTCTTTTTGACACGCCGGACACATCGCAAATCCGCGCATGGTGGTATTGGGCCGGTCATAAGGAATCCGGTGTAGAATGGTGAAGCGCGGCCCGCAATTCGTGCAGTTGGTGAAAGGATAGCGGTACCGCCTATCCTTCGGATTATGAATATCATTCAGGCAATCCGCGCATGTGGCGATGTCCGCCATGATCAGGGCCGTTGGGCCGCCCGCTCCGTCACTGTGCCGTATTTCAAAAGTGGTGGACCCAAGGGGGGACATCCAGTGTGTATCAATGTGATCGATGATGGCGAGCGGCGGTTTCTCCTGTTGCAGGCCGGCTAAAAAGGCCTCCAACGCGGCACGTTCCCCCTCCGCTTCAAGGATCACGCCCTCGGGGGTATTCATGACATATCCGGTGAGACAATACCGTTGCGCCAACCGGTAGACAAAAGGGCGGAAGCCGACACCCTGGACCGCGCCCTGGACCCATGCATGGACTCGCCCCCCTTCTGCATGTTCAACATGCGAAAAACCGGGGACAAACACGTTTCGCCCGCCCGTTTTCGGATCAGTTTGTCGCATGCGGGATTTGTTCACGGGCGGCCTCGCTTGTGTCAGCCCTGAGTGGCACTAACCTAATTGCTGTCCAGCGTTTCATAAACGATTGAGCGTAACAGGGATTACGCGATTTTCCCCTTGGCACAAGGCGTGGTTTCGGGAACACTCGATATGTTTAAGCCCTTAAACATAATTAAGCATAATAGCCGGAACCGCCACAAAAGGAAAAACACGATGCGCCGGGTTTCCCAACGCAAACGTTCGTTATCATTCTATCAGAAACATTGTGATTCTGGATAGAAATGCATTCGACGCCCTTCGGGGCCGCTGGGGAACGATCTTGATCCACGGGGGACGTCGCACGGCTATGCACAGTCACTTCGGAGTGATTCTCTTGGTGGTTATTGCGCGGGGTGGGGAGCGCGGAGGAGAGAGACTTTGCAGAGGGCGCGCAAGGTGGGAGAGTGTGCGGCGGCTTGGATGAGGCGGGAAGCGGCGGGGGTGTCGTCGTGTTCCATGGCGGCGCGCAACCGTTTGAGGTAGAGGGCGGAAAAGGATTCCATGTCGGCGCGTTCGAGCAATTCCCGGGGGAAGACAATGCCTTGTTCGACGGCGAGGTCGAGGCAGCGCGAAAGCACGGGGAGGTAATCGGACTTGCTCCGGAGCGCGGTGGTGTACCATTCCAGGGCGGACGGGACGTTTTGTCCGGCTTCGTCGAGCAGGCCGAGGTGGTAGGCGCTGCTGAAACTTCCCGTGCCCCGGACGTCTTCGCGAGCAGGCCCCAGGCGGAGCGATTCCAGGTAGGCGGCTTTGGAACGGGGGAGGTTGCCGAGCATCAGATACACATAGCCGAGGGCGTGGTGGAAGTCCGCCCATTGCGTGCCGGGGTGGCGCAGGGCGGCGTGTTCTTCGAGGACGGCGGCAGCGGCGGCGGCTTGGCCGGTGTTGACCAAGGCGTAGGCCAGGGATACGGTGAGGCCGGTGAGCACTTCCCGGGAGACGGTGCCGATCCTGCCTTGCGGCGGGGCGCCGGTGGAAAAGCGGATTGCCCCGAGGGCTTTTTGGAATCCCGCGATGGCCTCGGCATATTCGGCCAAGGTGAAATGTGCCTTGCCGAACTGGTACCAGGCATATTCGTCGTCCGGGTGCCGGTCCACTTCCCGGCGCAGGAGGGGCAGGTTCCTCCGGGCCTTGTGATCCGGGGCGTTGGCGGATTGGGCATAGCCGCCGTGGCGCAGCCGGAGACCGGTGGGTGCGGACTGTTTGGTCCCCTGGCGCGGAGTCAACTGCTCGTGTATCGCCCCATTGAAGCGGAAAGTGTCCCGGTGAAAGAAGCGTTCGAGATGGTCTACCACTTCCTGTGCTTCCGAATCTGTTCCGAGGGAACTTATGATTTCGACGGTGCCTACGGTGTTTCGGGGGTGTTGTCCGATAAACGTGCGCAACAACGCGGCGGCTTCTTCCCCGTTTTCGAGGCATTCATCCGCATCCATGCTGAGGACATACTCCCCTTGGGCGAGTTCGAGGGCGGCGTTCCGGGCGGCGGCGAAATCGTCCACCCAGGTAAAATGGCCGATGCGTGCCCCGAAGGTTTCGGCCACACGGACGGTGGCATCGCGGGACCCGGTGTCCAGCACCACGATCTCATCCACCACGCCAATGAGGGAAGGCAGCGCCTGTTCCAGGTGCTTTTCTTCATTCCGGACGATCAACACGGCGCTGATCGCGGGGGTGGTCCCATCTTGTTTGTCCATGGGACAGCATGGTATCGGGTAAGCCCCGGTGAGTCAAGAGCACCTCTTTCCCCCTGACGAAAAGGCTTCCCGCTTCTTTCACATGTTCATCCGAAAAGACGAAACCAGATCAAAATCGCTGCCATCCCGTGTTTCCCCCGGTGGACCTGCTGCGGGTGTTCTTCACGCGATGGAATAGAATCCTTCCGGGACGTTGTTTTATCTCCCAAAGTGGAGAAACAACCGATGAAACATGAACGATACTCGCTTGCGGCGTTGGCCGCCTTTATGATTCTTGTCCTAACGGGATTGACCGGGTGTCCCGCCACGAATCCTCCGGAAACCGTGACTTCCGTGGATCTCGCCCGCTATGCGGGCAAATGGTACGAGATCGCCCGGTTTCCCGTGTTCTTTCAGAAGGGGCTGGTCGGGGTGACTGCGGAATATACGCTTCAAAATGATGGTTCCGTCCGCGTTGTGAACCGCGGCCTGAAAAACACCCTGGACGGACCGGAATCCAGTATCAGGGGTGTGGCCACCGTGGACGACCCGGCAACCAACGCGAAATTACGCGTGCGCTTTGATCCGTTTCCGGTCTGCCTCTTCCCCGGCAAGTATTGGATCGTTGAACTGGATGAGGACTATACGTGGGCCGTGGTTTCAGAACCCCGGCGGAAGAATCTCTGGATTCTCAGCCGCACCCCCGCCATGGACGCCGCCGTCTATAACGGTATCATCGCACGCTTGGGTACGAAGGGCTTCGATATGTCCAAGGCGGAGTTGACACCACAAGCAACGGAATAACATTCCGCAGTCTGGCTTTAGGCCGCCCATTGTGTTTTTGAGGGGAGAACGGTATACTAATGTCACATTGGTTCGCCAAGGTTGCGCGGCGGCGCGGCCCGGCGTGAAAAGGGAATCCGGTGGAACACCGGAACTGCCCCGCAGCGGTAAGCGGGAACGAACGGCGCACCCAACGCACTGGTCCTTGTCGTAAGGGGACTGGGAAGCGGCGCCCAGTAGGAATGATGTTGTACGCCCGCAAGTCCGAAGACCTGCCAATGGGTTTACGCGCCCGTGCGCGGAATGACTGCGGCTCTCGCGGGAGGGCAAACGGTCGCCTCCGTTATCCTTTCCTGCCTCAAGCCCCCCTTTCCTGCCCGGCGCAATGCGCGGTCCAACAGGCGGACCGTGTTCCAACGAGGGGTTGGATATGCGGCATGGAATGATATTTTTGGTGGTTCTGGCGCTGTTGAGCGCCGCGCCGGCATGGCCCGAAGACCCTTGGGCCGATGCCGTGCTGGACTATCATTTCATGGATCCCGTGGCGGGTTTCGGCATTCCCGAACGCACCTTGGGGGAGCCGTACAGCGGCGGCACTTCGCTTCCGAACAACCAGTCCATCGCCTCGCTCGGCACCACGGGCAGTTATATCACGCTGAAATTCAACACCCCCATTACCGACGATCCGCTGAATCCCATGGGCCTCGATTTTATCGTCTACGGCAATGCGTTTTGGGTGGGGGGCAATCCGCAGCGCCGGTTTTGCGAACCCGCCCTCATCGAAATCAGCGCGGACGTGAACGGCAACGGGCTGGCGGACGATCCGTGGTACCTCATTCCGGGCAGCCGGGGATACACCCAAGCCGTCCTGCCCAACGGCATTTCCCAGCCCGAGCCTCCCCTCGCCGGAAATGTGCTGAACCCGAACGCCTCGGATGCGGACCCTTCCAACAACTCCCAGGAATATGATTGGGGGTACGCGGAACTCACGCCCACGCAGAAGAAATATTTGGACAATTACGTGCGGCCCGACGACCCCCGCAAGGTGGGCCTGACCCCGCGCAGTGGCGGCGGCGATGCGTTTGATATTCAATGGGCGTTGAATCTCCCCCCTGGATTTCATCAAGTGGATTTCATCCGCATCTGGTCGTTCATTACCGGTTCGACGCCGTCGTTCGGGGCGATTTCCCCCGAGATTGACGCCGTGGCCGATGTCGCCCCCGAAGTGGACACGGACAACGACGGCATTCTCGACGAGTACGAAACGCGCGTGGCCGGCACGGATCCCGCACGTCCCGAGAGCACCGTCCTCGCCCTGGAAATTCCCGCCGAAGACGGCGGCAGCGCGGCGGGAACCGTGCTGGGCACCGCCGCCGATGCGCAGGGGAACCTCATCACCCTGCGATCCAGCGGAGACCGGACCGGCGCCCGAACATACAATTGCCTCGTGGACATCCACGCCGTCGCGGTCCCGGCGGGCGCGGTGGCCGGTCTGCAAAAAAGCGGCGCGGCCCGCGAATTCAAAAGCAGTGAATCGAATTTCACCGCCGCCCAGATTCACCCCGCCGAGTTCACCATCGCGTACACTTCCGCCGAAATCGCGGGGTTGGATGAATCCGGCCTGCAACCCTTCCGGTATGCCTCCGGCGCGTATACCCAAGACGGAATCAGTGGAATCCATGTAAATACCAGTACGAACGCGGTTTCGTTCAAGTCCAACGTCCCCGGTATTTTTGTATTGGCGTCCACGCCCGGCACCGGCGACGACAATGCCGTATCCGGACCACCTGTGGGGCCCATTGCCATTCTCGCCGAGGATCCCAAGGCCACCGCGCCAGGGCCCATTTCATTCACCACCGACCTTGTCCGGGACGCGGAAGGCCATATCGTGACCAACGGCACGTTGTTGACCCTCGTGACGCACGGCGGAGTACCGGTCACCGCGGACGCCAGCCCGGCCCAGCGGGGACATCAAGTGACCGTATACAACGGCGTGGCAACGTTTCGTGTATTGGTTGGGCGCACAAAGGAAAATGTCCCATTGACCCTGAGCCTCTACGCCGATCCGGAATTGATTGAACTCCTCGGCGAAGAAAACTTCTCCTTCGAATTCCTTGAACCCCAGCCCATGCCTTTGTCCATTTATGTTTCTTTTATGGTTTTCATGGGCCTTTTGCTGGTGTTTCGCTTTAGGCACACCCCCCCAAACCCCAAACCCCAAACCCCAAACCCCAATGCCGGCTTCACCCTCATCGAACTGCTGGTGGTTATAGCCATCATCGGCATCCTGGCGGCGCTGCTGTTGCCCGCGCTGTCCCGGTCCCGCGCCCAGGCCCGATCCACCCAATGCGTGAACAACCTCCGGCAGCTTTACCTGGCAAACGTCATGTATGCGGCGGAACATGAAGGGCGCTATTGCCCCGCCGCGCCCGATCTGAACGATTATCTGCTGCCCAACGCCCCGCCCGATCATTTTGGCGGATGCATCCGCTGGCACGGTGTTCGGGAGACGCCCAATCCCAACAGTGATTTCGATCCCAGGAAAGGCCCCCTCGCGGAATACCTCCCGGACCACCGCGTGAAGGAATGCCCCGAGTTTGTCGAGTTTCGCCGCCGGGGCGAAGTGAGCAACGCCTTCGAATCCGGCACCGGCGGCTATGGATACAACATGGCCTACATCGGCTCCACGATGGCGCTCACGGAGGATTTGATCGAAGCCGTTCATTCCGGAATCCGCGATGTCCGCATCATCGCGCCCGCCCACACCATCATGTTCGCCGACGCCGCCATCCCCCAGGACGGCTATATCGTCGAGTACAGTTTTATCGAGCCGCCCCGCTTTGTCTCCGCGGACCACCCGCACGGCGACCCCGATTCCAGCTATACCCCCTCCCCCAGCATTCACTTCCGGCATTATGGCCGCGCCAACGTCTGCTGGGCCGACGGCCACATCACCAGTGAAAAATGGGAATGGGCTCCCCAATCCAACGTGTACGGCGCCCCCAACAGCCGCTGGGCCGTCGGATGGTTCGGCCCCCACGACAACACCCTCTTCGACTTCGCCCCCGAAATGCTCACCGCCCAACAACCCTAACCGCCCGGCATTCGTTTTCTGGTTTTTCCAAAAAAAAGATGCGGAGAAAACGGGGTATTGTGGTATGATGGGGGACGAGGTTGACGTTTCAGGTGAGGCGGCAACATCTCATGGGTGACAGGCGGTCCGGAGCTGGGTGTATGGACAAGGGAAAAGCGCAGAGGAGTTTGCGGCCAAGCCGCATGACCGCCGCCTTATGTGCCTTGCTCTATCTTTCCATGGGGGGAGTGTGGATATTCTTCTCCAATCACCTTTTATTTTGGCTTGAGCAGTCCCGCCAGAACGCCCATCAGTATCAGCTGCTCAACGCGGTGATTTTTATCTTGCTCACCACCATACTGGCCTATCGTTTCCTGTCGAAAAAGATGGAAAGCCAACAGCGGCTTCTGGAGGACTTGAAAAAAAGCGAACAGAAATACCGGGAGCTGATAGAACACGCCAACAGCATCATTCTGCACATGACGCACGAAGGCACGATCAAATTCATCAATGAGTTTGGGCTGCGGTTTTTTGGCTATTCCGAAGAGGAAATCGTGGGCCGGCACATCGTGGGAACCCTTGTGCCGGACACCGAAAGCACCGGCCGCGATTTGGGACCCTTGCTGGCGCAAATCTGCGCGAACCCCGCCGCCTTCGAACATAATATCAATGAAAATATGAAACGGAACGGCGAACGTGTCTGGATTGAATGGACCAACAAGGTCGCCTTTGATGAACAGGGCCGGGTAACGGGCATCCTGAGCATTGGCACGGATATCACCGAGCGCCGCCGGGCGGAAACCGCCCTGCGGGACAGCGAGGCGCGTTACCGCGGCCTCTTTGAGGATTGCCCCACCGCGCTGTGGGAGGAGGACTTCTCGGAACTGAAAGGCTATCTTGACGGCTTGCGGCAGTCCGGTGTGACGGATTTCCGCGCCTATTTCAATGCGCACCCGGACGCCCTCCGGCACTGTCCGGATAAAATCAAGGTGTTGGATGTAAACCGGGCCACCCTGGACATGCTCCACTATGAACACCGCGAGGACCTGTGCGCCCACCTGTCCCACATTTTCCGCGAGGATTCCTATGACCTTGAGAGTACCGTATTCACGGGCTAGTTGCCTTCGGTCTGTTCGGATTTAAGT